>JBLYYR010000070.1:0-46664 GCA_048550195.1 Arenicellales bacterium | reverse complement strand
TGGATCTGGTGAAAAAGGCCGAGGAGTTCAGTAAGCTGAAGGGGGTCATCTCTGTCTGTGTCGTCACCGGAAGATTCGACCTGATTGTAACGGTCATGCTTGAAAAGGATTTCGGTATCCTTAAATTCTATACCAGACCTGGGCTACAACTACCGGAGCACGATGGTCCTGTTTGATCAATATTTTCATCCCATTATCCAGCATGGCCTCGGTTACGCCGGCTTTTTCAGATGCGGCTGTAACGGTGCTAGTTAATACAAAAAACACGAAAGCAAAATAATTTGCGGCTCTTTTCAGAGATTGTCCTGTCATTACTGTTTCCTTAGTAAAAATCGATAGAATTCTGTGTGAAATACTCTTTTAACCTTCATTCTACATTGCCGGGAATGGTACGATAGAGTATTCGGAGGATCGTATTATAGACAACAACAAACCCAAATTGTTCTCGCGCCTACGCGCCAGCCTGTCACGTACTCGACAATCACTGTCTGGCGGCCTCTCTGGCCTGATTGGCACTGGCAAAAAAATAGATCCGCAAACACTCGATGAACTTGAAGAACTGCTTATTCTAGCCGATGTCGGTGTAGAAACCAGCATGAAAATCATGGCTGCACTGGGCAGCATAATTCGTCGGGACCACATTACGGATACCGAAGCACTATATCCTGCACTGGAAGAAGTCATCCTTGAAATCATGCAGCCTGTTGAAGCGCCACTGGAGATTCCAGAGACTACCAAACCATTTGTTATTCTGGTTGTCGGCGTTAACGGTGCCGGCAAGACCACTTCCATCGGCAAAATCACCGCACAGCTGGTACAGCAGGGCAAATCAGTCCTGCTTGCAGCGGGGGACACATTCCGCGCAGCGGCCAGTGAACAGTTAAAAATATGGGGTGAGCGCAACCAGGTACATGTCATCGCACAGCAACCCGGCGCGGATGCCGCCGCAGTTGTTCACGATGCACTGGAATCTGCCATCTCACGCAGCAGTGACGTTGTTATTATCGACACCGCAGGACGCCAGCACACTTCCGGTGACCTGATGCAGGAACTGGAAAAAATCCACCGTATAGCCGGTAAAAAATTAGCCGGTGCACCACATGAAGTCCTGCTTGTACTGGACGCCGGGATCGGACAGAACGCCATTTATCAACTGCAGGGTTTTAATAAACGAGTCAATGTCAGCGGTCTTTGCCTGACCAAGCTCGATGGCACAGCAAAGGGTGGTGTAGTTATCGCCATTGCTGAGCGAACAAAACTGCCCATTCGTTATATAGGAATTGGTGAAGGGATTGATGATCTGCGCCAGTTCAACGCCAGGGACTTTGTCCGTGCCCTGTTCAATCGCGATACATCACATGCTGATTGAATTCAGTAATGTTACAAAGCGCTACCCTGAAGGCCATGAAGCCCTGCGTGACGTCTCTTTTGTCATAGATAAAGGGGAGATGGTCTTCCTTACCGGACATTCCGGTGCGGGTAAAAGCACGCTTTTGCGGCTGGTGACTCTGATAGAACATGCGACTCGCGGACAGGTCATCGTAAACGGACAAAACCTGGGGCGGCTCAAGCGAGGCACCATACCTTATTTTCGGCGCCAGATCGGGATGGTTTTTCAGGATCACAAATTACTTCATAATCTTAGTGTCTTTGATAATGTCGCCCTGCCCTTAATCGTCAGCGGTTTCCACCCTCGCGACCTGCGCCGCCGGGTTCATGCTGCCCTGGACAAAGTCGGCTTACTAAACCGTGACCGGGCCAAGCCCATCACGCTATCCGGGGGAGAACAGCAGCGTGTCGGCATAGCCCGGGCGGTGGTTAACCGACCCAGCCTGCTGGTGGCTGATGAGCCAACGGGAAATCTCGACTCCGGTCTTTCAGATGAAATTTTCGACCTGTTTCATGACTTTAACTATCATGGTGTAACTGTCCTGGTCGCCACCCATGACCTGCGTCATATCAAACGTCTTGGCAAACGCAGCCTGACCCTGGCAGATGGCCGCATGACCCAGCAGACGAATACTGTATGACCATGATTGTCTGGCTAACACGACACCTGCAGACCCTGGTCGGCACGCTTGGCGACCTCAGCCGCAACCCATTTTCAAGTATTCTTAGTATCTCGGTTATTGGTATCGCTCTTGCCTTGCCAGGCGGCATGTTTGCCGCACTGGAAAACATCAATAAATTTACGGCTGAGTTTGAACACGGGGCAAAAATATCACTTTTCCTTTCGCCTGAAATCAGCATCATACAGGCAAAAGAACTGCAGCAGTCTCTGACACAGCACGGTGATATAAAACATATAGAAATGATCACCCCTGACCAGGCAATGGAAGAATTTAAATTAAGATCCGGATTGAAAGATGCCCTGAATTCCCTGTCCGATAACCCACTACCGGTTGTGTTACTTGCCTACCCGGAGGACAGCGTAGCGCGCTCGCCGGAGAAGCTGTCTGACCTGATCAATGAACTGGGAAAACTGGAGCCCGTGGAACTGTCACAGTTTGATCTCGAATGGATAAAACGGCTGACCGCATTTATGCAGCTGGCTACCCGTGCTGTCTGGATCATTGCCATTATTCTCGGCCTGGGTGTTTTCCTGGTCATCGGAAATACCATACGCCTGGCAATCGTAAACAGGCAGGAGGAAATACGTATCATTAAACTAATCGGCGGAACAGATTCCTTTGTACGCCGCCCCTTCCTCTATTCCGGCATGCTGCAGGGCCTGTTCGGCGGCTTTCTCGCCCTGTTAGTAATCTTTCTGCTTTTTTCCTTCATCAGCAGACCCGCCAGCTCTCTATCATCCATGTATGGCATCAGTTTCGGCCTGGATCCTCTGCAGCTTCTTCCCTCATTGGTATTAATAAGCAGCGGCGCATTACTTGGATGGTTGTCGGCAAGGGTTACAGTAGGGGTTTACCTCAGGCAGTTTGAGCCAGGCAAGGGCCGATACTAACTGATTTCCGTGTTACGCATCAGGTTTTACGTAAATCGAAATACATAATACCTAAAACTTTCTTAAGTAACTTTAATACGATAACTAAATCAACAACTTACAACAACTCACTGCATTGAACTTTTATTGAAATTGGCACTCTAATGTCCTGAGTGCTAAAATACATAAAATTACTTGTTTTGGGAGGTAAAATCAAATGTTGAAAACGCTACCAGCCATTTCGGGTGTATCGGTTGATGCCGGCCTGTCAAGTTTTCTTCAGGCCGTTAATGCCGCCCCTATGCTGACTGCCGATGAAGAGAAATCACTCGCAACGCGCTATCGCAACGAAGATGATCTCGATGCTGCACGGCAGCTGATCTATTCACACATGCGTTTTGTTGTTCGTACTGCCAGAGGCTTTACTGGATACGGGCTACCGCTGGCTGACCTGATCCAGGAAGGCAACATCGGCCTGATGAAAGCTGTAAAAAATTATGACCCGGACCGCGGTGTCCGCCTGGTGTCATTTGCCATGCACTGGATTCGTTCAGAGATCTATGACTACGTGCTGAAAAACTGGCGCATCGTCAAAGTGGCCACCACTAAAGCTCAGCGCAAACTGTTTTTCAACCTGCGTAAGAGCCGCAAACGCCTGGGCTGGATGAACCAGAATGACGTGCAGGCGCTGTCTGAAAATCTTGATGTACCTGAAAAGACAGTACTGGAAATGGAATCACGAATGAGCGGTACCGACGTCGCTTTTGACATGGGCTCAGATAGTGATGATGATATCGCCTATGTTGCACCTGCAGGCTATCTTGCAGATAACCGCTACAATCCAGAGAACCTGTATGAAAAGCAAACCAACACCAGCAGCAACCACGAAAAACTGGGTGCCGCTCTGGCGCAGCTTGATGCCCGCAGTCAGGACATCGTTCAGCAACGCTGGTTGAACCCGGACGACAGAAAAACCACGCTAACCGAGCTGGCTGAAAAATATGGTGTTTCAGCAGAGCGTATACGTCAGATTGAGAAAAAGGCATTTAGCCAGATGAAAGGTGAGATGGTTGCATAATTTAAAATCAATAGGTAACTAATCTCAACCCGGCTTATTGCCGGGTTTTTTTTGTTTCAAGCAAGCTAAATTTGATAATGAAGAATAGCCGCTTATGACCCAGCCTGTGTGAAAACACTAAATCTGAATGTCGTGTGGAGAAACACCGCCGGTTTACCTTCATATTGGCATCAACGTAGGATGATATAACTATTTTCAGGCCACTTGTTTATATAAAGTAACGCCCTGGTCCAACCAGCTAAAACATTATTGGATTTTCATACAGGCTGGCCATAAGCAGACATTGGAAAACATTTAAGTTAAGTATCCGGGCGTCTAGCCGGGTCACAACTTAAGCGACATCTCTATTTTTAGCGACACTCACCAATTGAGCCAACGGCGCATACTCTTCCATCAGTCCATGTTGCACTATCAAATTTCGCTTTTAACAGGGTTGCGCCACTCAGGTTAGCCCCAAGTAAATTTGCACCACTCAGGTTAGCGTCCATTAAATTGGCTTTTGATAGATTTGCCATCATAAGGTTTGCCTTTACTAAATTTACTCCATGCATATGTGCGCCTTCAAGATTAGCAAATCTCAAATTGGCACCTTTCAGACTTGAAAGTTGAAGTATTGAATTTGATAAGTTTGCTCTTTCTAAATTAGCATTATCTAGACGCATTGTAGTCATTGATGAATTATGCATATCAACACCCGGTGCGTTTAATCCTATACGAACAGCTGATGTGCATTGTGCCTCTGGTTCTAATTTGCATAGGGTGTTTACGTCTTTAAGTTTAGTAACATCTTCTATCCATGCATTTGCTGTAGCTACATAGCAACATAACAAGGTTAACAATACTGTATAAGTTTTACCGCGATATGTTTGTTTCATGATTTTCATCCTATATAAGGTACGAGATATGCTCCTCTACTGTCACGGCATATTTCAGTATACGTTTGCAGCAGCCCAATCTAGTTGGCATATTTGTTTAAGTATATAGAGATGCGGGCTGTGCAGAAATAGTGAGTAACCCTGAATGTCTGTTTTTTGGTCGAGAACAACCTTTCATCAAATAATATTTTTCCTCTGTGTACCCCTGTGGTGAAAAGCTTTTGCCTTTTGTCATTTTTTAAAAACTTGATACTAACTATTTTATCAACCCAGTCGCCTCAATCTTCAACAAATTTTCTTTATTATGAAGATTACGCAACACCATCCGATAAGCATTTGGCACAGACTTAAAATAGACGATTTCATAATTCTGCAAAACTTTATCATTTGCCGGCAGCAATTGGTTCAGTTCCGTGTAATTCGGGAAAGAACCATGCTCGCGATAGTAAGCACTCATCCGTTTGCGCACATCGCGCGTCACTTCCTGCTCATTATTGCGTTTGGCGGCAGCCAGGAATCTTGATTGTGTCAGCGCGCCACGCAATGAGGAGATTTCATCTGTACGACTTTGATTGCTACTGAATTTTTTTGCCAGGCTTTCCAGGATGAGATCAGCTTCATCCGGTTTCCCCATAACCAGCAGCTCTTTGGCCTGTAAAAGGGGCATCGCATAATCCAGTTCATCTGTAAGCGCTGTAAACTCATCGCCGGATGTTTTTGCGAGTTCTATACCATGTAAAAGCGTAACTTTTGCGAGACCGAATTGTCCATTCTGTTGGTATTCTCTGGATTTTTCCAGAGCGGCTTCAGGTGTACTTATTCCATCAAGCAGAGCCTGCATCTTTGTTGACAATTCAGGCTTTTCTGCAGCAGGCTGATTCTCTGGATTTATATTAGGCCCGAGCTTGTCAGCCAACACGCTAGCAGGTGTTAGCAGAATGGCCGCCAGAATGAGCGTTCTGACAGGCATTAGAAAAACTGAATCTTCATAAAAAATCGTTGAGTTAATATGCGCACCCCTTGCATTAGCAGGAAAATCAAAAACTAATTTTTATTCTCTCTGTCGGAGATCGCTGAGTACGCGGGGAGGAAAAAACCACAAAATATTATAAAAAAAATATAAAAGGTTTTTCTGGTTTCCATGCGAGAGAATATTGTTTTGACTTTGAACAACGGTTATTCGGCGTATTTAGTGAAAAAAATCAAAAATTCGGCTTTTCAGGAGCATTTTTAAACATTTCGACACTGGCAAGCAGTTCAGCCTTTGCTTCATCTACGTCACCCCAGCCTTCGACACGTACCCACTTTCCCTCATCCAGGTCTTTATAGTGTTCAAAGAAATGGGCGATCTGATTCACCAGCACCTGTGGCATGTCTTTCAGTTCATTGACACATTCGTAGCTACGGCACAATTTAGTAGTCGGGACAGCCAGAATCTTGGCATCATCGCCGGATTCATCGGTCATCTTCAATACGCCGACGGGACGGCAGGCAATAACCGAACCGGTAATCAGCGGAACCGGTGTGACCACCAGCACATCCGCCGGGTCACCATCCTTGGACAGTGTATGCGGTACATAGCCGTAGTTACACGGGTAATGCATTGCTGTACCCATGAAACGGTCAACGAACATCGCACCGGTCTCCTTGTCTACTTCATATTTTACCGGGTCTGAATGTGAAGGGATCTCAATAATTACATTGATTTCATTCGGCATATCAGCGCCAGAGGACACTCTGTCAAGATTCATATTTTTTAACTCATGGGTAAAAACAGAGATTATACTGTTGTGCACCACCAGAAAACAAAAAAAAGGCCGGACAATGTCCGGCCTTTTAGTTTACAACCGTGAAGATCAGATAATCGGAACGATCAGTAACGCCACGATGTTGATAATCTTGATCATCGGGTTAATAGCAGGACCCGCCGTATCCTTGTATGGGTCACCCACCGTATCACCGGTCACTGCTGCCTTGTGAGCATCAGAACCTTTGCCGCCATGATTACCATCTTCTATATATTTCTTGGCGTTATCCCAGGCACCACCACCGGTGGTCATTGATATCGCCAGGAATATACCGGTAACGATACTGCCGATCAGCATACCGCCCAGAGCCTGTGGGCCAAGCAACACGCCAACCAGCACAGGAATCAACAAAGGCAGCAGAGAGGGAAGAATCATTTCCTTGATCGCGGCTTTGGTCAGCATGTCCACTGCACGTGAATAATCCGGTTTCTGGGTATGGTTCATAATACCCGGCATAGTTTTGAACTGACGGCGTACTTCATTGACAATGCCGCCCGCTGCACGCCCAACTGCTTCCATACCCAGTGCAGCAAATAGATAAGGCACCGCGCCGCCGATAAACAGGCCAATGATAACCATGTGGTTAGACAGATCAAAGGTGATGCTTTCGCCTACAGCATGGGTATAATCAGCGAACAGTACCAGTGCAGCCAGGCCAGCAGAACCAATGGCATAGCCCTTGGTAACCGCCTTTGTGGTGTTACCCACCGCATCCAGAGGATCGGTGATGTTGCGGATCTCTTCTGGTAATTCTGCCATTTCAGCGATGCCACCGGCGTTATCAGTAATCGGACCATAAGCATCAAGTGCTACAATAATACCTGTCATTGACAACATCGCAGTCGCACCAATGGCAATACCGTAGAGGCCTGCCAGTTCATAGGTTCCCCAGATCGAAGCACAGACAGCCAGTACTGGCAGTGTAGTCGACTTCATTGAGACACCCAGCCCGGCAATTACATTGGTGCCGTCACCGGTAGTTGATGCTTTTGCGATAGCGCGCACCGGACCGAACTCTGTTGCCGTGTAGTACTCGGTAATCACCACCATTGCGGCCGTTAACAGTAAACCGACGCCGGCTGCATAAAACAGGTTCATCGTCGACACAGCAACGCCGTCAACCATAATACTCTCACCCAGTATTGACTGTGTAACAAAATAGTAAGAAACGAATGCGATGCCACCTGAGACAATCAAGCCCTTATACAGGGCCATCATGATGCGTCCTTTATTGGTTACTTTCACAAAAAATGTACCAATAACCGAAGCAATGATAGAAACCGCACCAAGCATTAACGGATAAACAACGACGCCAGACCCTGCTTCAGGGAACAGGACACCACCAAGAAACATGGTAGCGATTATTGTCACAGCATAGGTTTCGAACAGATCCGCAGCCATTCCTGCACAGTCGCCGACATTATCACCGACATTGTCAGCGATGACGGCAGGGTTGCGTGGATCGTCTTCCGGAATACCCGCTTCAACCTTGCCGACAATATCGGCACCGACATCCGCACCTTTAGTAAAGATACCGCCACCCAGACGAGCAAAGATGGATATTAGTGAACCACCGAAAGCAACGCCCACCAGACTATGCAGGGCATCGGCTTCAGATAGTCCCAAGCCTAACAGGATTGCATAATAACCAGCCACTCCAGCGAGCCCAAGACCCACTACCAGCATGCCGGTAATGGCACCACCACGAAATGCCACCTGGAACGCGGCATTGATGCCTTTTCCAGCTGCTGTCGCCGTGCGTGAATTCGCCATAACGGAGACATTCATACCAATAAAACCGGCAGCACCAGACAGGATTGCACCAACAGCAAAGCCTATAGCCGTCGTCCAGTCGAGAAAATACCCTATCACTAAAAAGATGATAGTGCCGGCAATGGCAATTGTTTTGTACTGGCGCGCGAGGTAGGCGCGAGCACCTTCGGATATCGCGGCTGCAATTTCCTGTACGCGATCTCCGCCGGAGGAAAGGCCCTTGATCCACCGTGTCGTGACAATACCGTAAACGACAGCCAGCAGGGCTGCCCAGAAAATAAATAACAATTGCGTAGTTGACATAAGTTACTCCTAAAGTCCGGTCGAAGCGCCTTTATACAGCTCTTCTGTGACAAATAAATTGATGTAAATCAATGTAACAAGATACATTGTCTTTAAGGTGACGTGTATTCAATTGTTTTACCCCTGGTATAAAAAAGCGGATAAGCACGTCATCCGCCCATTTTTGACCCTGTTTAATCCTGTGGATTGTGCTTAACAGGGCGCCCACGACAGAACCAGACACGTCATCCAGGCGTAGCTCCCGTATCAGCTTATCGACTGCCTGCTATCCGGGTTCATGATTGACCTTAGATCAGATAATTTTGGCGGCCTTATTTACCAGTATAAAAACCAGCAGAGTCAATTTGAACCTGAAGTAATTCTTACCCTGTTGAGGACCATTATCAATTAAAAAGCCCCGGCTTTTACCGGGGCTTAATCAATTACACTTCGAAGTCAGGTAACTTCTTATCGATGGAAATATTTTTCAGTGTCACATAGACCGGCAGGCCATTCTTATATGGTGGATAGTCTTCACCCTGGATCAACGGCAGCAGGTATTCCTTACAGGCATCGGTAATACCGAAACCGTCATCGGTAATGAAATCCATCGGCATCATTTTCTCTACGTTAGCCACCTTAGATAAAGGCGCCTTGCCCACTTTCCATTCAAACGGGTTATTCGAGATACGTTCAATCGCAGGCATGATAGCATTGTCACCACTGATGGCAAATTCAACACCCGCTTTACCGACCGCGTAGGCCTGTTCAACATCGGTTTCAGATGCCAGGTGGCGTGCCGCTCGCTGCAGATAATCGGCCACTGCCCAGTGGAATTTCAGTCCCAGCTCATCTTTTACCATATTGGCAACAACCGGTGCAGCCCCCCCTAACTGGGCATGACCAAAGGCATCGCGTGTCCCCTGCTCAGCAAGGAACTTGCCATCCGACCAGTGTGCGCCTTCAGAGACGACGATGGTGCAGAAGCCATGTTCTTCAACCTTCGCTTTGACTTTTGCCATGAACTTTTCTTTATCGAATTCCACTTCAGGGAACAGGATCACAACAGGGATGCCCTGATCTTCGACCAGGCCGCCAGCGGCAGCAATCCAGCCTGCATGGCGACCCATTACTTCGATAACAAAGATCTTGGTTGATGTCTTGGCCATGGAGCGTACATCAAAGGAGGCTTCAAGGGTGGAGACGGCAATGTACTTGGCGACTGAACCAAAACCCGGGCAGGTGTCGGTAATCGGCAGATCATTATCCACTGTTTTAGGGACATGGATGGCCTGGATAGGATAGCCCATTTTTTCAGACAGCTGGGAAATCTTGTAGCAGGTATCGGCAGAATCACCGCCACCGTTATAAAAGAAATAGCCGATATCATGTGCCTTGAAAACTTCGATCAGCCGTTCATATTCAGCCTTGCTTTCTTCCAGCCCTTTGAGCTTGAAGCGGCATGAACCAAAACCACCGGATGGGGTATGGCGCAACGCAGCAATATCGGCGTCGGATTCCAGTGATGTATCAATCAGGTCTTCGGCCAGTGCACCGATAATGCCATTACGGCCGGCGTAGACGGTGCCGATTTTGTCGCTGTGCTTGCGAGCGGTTTCGATGACGCCACAGGCTGACGCGTTAATAACGGCGGTTACACCACCTGATTGTGCATAAAATGCATTCTTAGCCATTCTCTAGTTCCTCGTTGATCACCGTTACCAGACTGTTGCCAGCATGGGCAGTGGATTAAGATAAAAATATGTAGTTTTTCTGAATTTTTTCGGTTACTTCATATACTGCCTGCATGCTGCGCCTCATAGTCAAAACGCTCGACGAGCAGGGTTAGTACACAATCGCCTGTCTCGTCATATTCATCATTGCCCCTGTCAATCTGCATCTCTGCATCGGCAATCAGCAAGTCGAGATCTCTGCTGTAGCGCTCCTTCAGTGCCGCTGCCACCCCATGTAGCTCTAATTTGGTTAAATCGGGTATATTATTGGACACAGTAAAACCTCAACCGGTAATTTTGCCTCGAATACAGCATTCTCGCAACTTTATCCGCAATCATTACTGCAGAATCTACAGTAAAAATGCTACGAAATTATTAATACGGATAGAAACTTAGTGCTAATTACCCTACTCGAACCTGTTCATGCAGATTTTTCAAGACGTTTGTCACAGTCCCTGGAGTTGCATCTTATCAAGTCGAAAGCACTGAACAACTCATCTACCGGGCTACCTTCCGATGACCATACAATTAATGAAATTATCGAGGATATCCATATGCAAATGAGCACCTCTGAAGCTACGGGAGGGTTTATCCTCAGTAACTACCCGCAGAATGCCATCCAGGCGCAGTCCCTGGACATGGCCCTGGCCCGAATCGGCCAGCCTGTAAGCAGCGCGTTAATGATGGAATCAACAAAAACGCCTCAAAACAGGGAAAACAAAGCGCTTATCAGATATTATCGCAGCCAGAATAAACTCATTCTGCTTGATGAAACGGACAATATCAGCCAAATCTGCTGTAAAATGCGCCTGATATATAGAAAGAGAAGAAGTACGTACCGACAGAACAAACGCTAATCTAATCAAGACAGACACACATAAGGTAACAGAACATATGGACACGCAGGATACCGGTTTTCCCGGAACACGCATGCGCCGCATGCGCAAAAATCAGTTCAGTCGCGCACTGATGCGGGAACACCGTCTGAGTGCTGCCGATCTGATTCAGCCTGTTTTTATCATTGAGGGCGAAAACGCCACAGAAAGCATCTCATCTATGCCGGGTGTTGAACGCCTCAGCATTGATCTGCTGTGCAAGCTTGGTGAACGCTTACTATCGCTAGGTGTACCTGCTGTAGCCCTGTTCCCTGTTGTTGGCCCGGATAAAAAATCTGATCTGGCTGAAGAAGCCTACAACCCTGAGGGTTTGGCTCAACGTGCGGTGCTTGCGCTAAAAAAAGCCGTTCCGGAACTTGGCGTCATCACCGACGTTGCTCTCGACCCCTTTACCTCCCACGGCCAGGACGGGCTGATCGACGAGACTGGCTACGTTATCAATGATGAAACCGTGGCCGTACTGGTCAAACAGGCGCTGTCACATGCCGAAGCAGGTGCAGATGTTGTAGCCCCATCCGATATGATGGATGGCCGCGTCGGTGCCATTCGCCAGGCACTGGAAAAAAATGCCTATATCCATACCGCGATACTTGCATATTCGGCAAAGTACGCCTCATCCTTCTACGGGCCGTTTCGTGATGCTGTGGGTTCTGCTGCCAATCTTGCCGGTGGCAACAAATACAGTTACCAGATGGATCCGGCTAACAGCGATGAAGCGCTGCGTGAAGTCGGACTGGATATTGCCGAAGGCGCCGATATGGTGATGGTAAAACCCGGCATGCCTTATCTCGACATCGTACGCCGTGTTAAACAGCAGTTCGGTGTACCAACTTATGCCTATCAGGTCAGTGGTGAATACGCCATGTTGATGGCCGCGTCACAGAATGGCTGGCTCGAAGAGCAAGCCGTCGTCATGGAATCCCTGCTGGCCTTCAAAAGGGCAGGGGCCGATGGCATTCTGACCTATTTTGCTGAACGTGCCGCTGAGTGGATGAAATGACAGCAGCGTACCCGTTTGCCGCATGTTTCCTGTGTGAAGAATAGCTGGCCTTTAGCCTATAATTCGCATCCCTAATTATATTCCGGTAAAAAACCAATGAGCAACACACCTAAACCAACAAATATTAAACTGCATCAGAAATCCCGTGTGCTGGAGATTTCCTTTGATGACGGCAATAACTTCGAGCTCAGCTGTGAATACCTGCGTGTTTACTCACCGTCAGCCGAAGTCAGGGGACATGGCCCCGGTGAAGAAGTCCTGCAATTTGGCAAGAAAAATGTCAATATTACCAATGTAGAACCGATAGGCAGTTATGCTGTTTGTCTGCACTTCGACGACAACCACGATACCGGCATCTACTCATGGGAATGGCTGCATCATCTGGGTAAAAATCAGGATGACCTGTGGGCGGATTACCTTGGCAAATTGGAAGCGGCCGGTAAGAAACGCGAAACTGATACAATTATCTGAAAACATGAGCAACGACCACAAACAACAGGATTCCACACATTTCGGCTATAAGGATGTTCCCGCATCCGAAAAAGCCGGCATGGTTGCCGATGTCTTTCATTCGGTAGCCGGTAAATATGACATCATGAATGATGCCATGTCACTTGGAATACATAGGCTGTGGAAACAACTTGCCATTGCGCAGGTGGGCGTCAGACCGGGGCACAGGGTGCTGGATCTGGCGTGTGGCACGGGTGACCTCACATTAAAAATGTCCCCGCAGGCAGGCCCCGACGGGATGATCATCGCTTCGGATATCAATGCCTCCATGCTGCAGAATGGACGTGATCGATTGATCGACAAGGGGATCACCAACAATGTTCAGTTTGTCCAGGCCGATGCCGAGAAGCTCCCATTTCCTGACAGTTCAGTAGACCGAATTACCATCGCTTTCGGGCTTAGAAATGTCACTGACCAGAGAGCTGCACTGTCTGCCATGTACCGCTGTTTACGTCCGGGTGGCCGCCTGATAATCCTGGAGTTTTCCAAACCCGTACTGCCGGGCCTGGATAAAGTCTATGACCTCTATTCTTTCAAGATACTCCCCCGATTGGGCAGGATGATCGCTAATGACGAAGCCAGCTACCGCTATCTGGCTGAGTCCATCCGCAAGCACCCTGACCAGGAAACACTGAAAGGCATGATGGCAGAGGCCGGCTTTGACCGTCCCCATTATCACAACCTCAGCGGTGGCATCGTTGCCGTGCATAAGGGCTATAAGGTATAGACACTAACCATGAGCGTACTTTCATTCATCACACCTTTTGCCAGCGAGCTGGGTTGTCAGCTTTTACGATCAGATCCCACTACCCTGGAGCGTCTAGGCGAGCTGGACGGGAAAGTTATTGCGCTCGACTTTGAGTCGACAGGTGTCACGCTCTACATGTTCCCCACAGAGGCCGGTATTCGCTTGTGCGAAAAATGGGATGGCGAAGTCGATGTGCACATGAAAGGCACCCCATCCGAACTACTTAAAATGGGCATGGCCGGCAATGCGCCTGTCACACCCGGTAAAATAAATATCAAGCTTGAGGGAGATCTGCATGTCGGCCAGCAATTCAAAAAAATCCTTGATGATATGCAGATCGACTGGGAAGAACTGCTTTCGCAACAGGTAGGGGATACCGTGGCCTACCATGCGTCCAGGTTTCTTCGTGGCGCACATAAAAGAATACGTGAAGTCGTCAAAACAACTGCCATGAATAGCAGTGAATATCTGCGCTTTGAGGCAGGAATGCTGCCAGCCGACTGGCGCGTTAATGAATTCGTAGATGATGTAGACCGGATTCGTGAAGATGTTGATCGTATGACCATGCGCGTTGAACAGCTGCTCAAAAATCAGAACCAATAATTTTCTGTTGAATCAATTCATACCCTGATATGCCTGGACAGTTACGACAAGCCACTCATCTGCTGCGAATTGTCCGCGTCCTTGCTTATTACAATCTTGACGAATACCTGACCAGGATTACACCGTTAAAACCCTGGCTATTTCTTTTCCATTTATTTCCCCGCAGTAAAGACAATGCTCCGCGCGGGCAACGATTGCGGGAAGCCCTGGAAGAGCTGGGTCCGGTCTTCGTTAAGCTGGGACAAATGCTATCCACCCGACCTGATCTGATTCCAGATGATATTACGTCTGAGCTCAGCCTGTTACAGGATAAGGTACCCCCTTTTCCAGGCGACCAGGCATTACTGATACTCGAACAGGCTTATGAAGAACCCGTCAACCACCACATTGTCGACTTCAATACTGTTCCTCTCGCCTCCGCATCTGTCGCCCAGGTACATGATGCTCGTTTAACAGATGGCACAGAGGTTGTAGTAAAAATAATACGCCCCGGTCTGGAACCGAGAATAAAGAGTGATATCGATCTTCTTTTTATGCTCGCCCGTATGGGTGAGAAGTACTCTGCTGACATACGTAGACTTCACGCTGTTGATGTCATAGACGATTATAATAAAACTATCCATGATGAGCTTGATCTGATGCGTGAAGCAGCCAATGCCAGTCAACTGCGTCATAATTTCAATAACTCACCACTGCTATATGTGCCCGAAGTCTATTTCGACCACACCCGAACAAATGTCATGGTGATGGAAAAAATTCATGGTACTACGGTGTCCAAAATCGACACAATTGTTGATAAAGGGATAGACCTCAAGCAATTGTCGAATAATGGTGTAGAGATCTTCTACACCCAGGTATTCCGTGATGGCTTTTTCCATGCTGATATGCACCCGGGCAATATCTTCGTGCTGGATGATGGCCGTTACGCAGCCGTAGATTTCGGCATTATGGGCACACTTTCCGATATCGATAAACACTACCTGGCAGAAAACTTCCTGGCCTTTTTTCAGCATGATTACCGGCGTGTCGCGCAGGCACATATCGATGCAGGCTGGGTACCCGAAGGGACACGGGTAGATGAATTTGAATCAGCCATCCGCTCGGTTTGTGAGCCAATATTCGCCAAGCCCTTATGTGAAATCTCCTTTGGCAGAGTACTAATCCGGCTGTTCCGAGTCGCTCGACGTTTTAATATGGAGATACAACCACAGCTGGTGCTGCTTGAAAAAACCCTGCTTTATGTTGAGGGCCTCGGGCGTCAGCTGGATCCACAATTAAACCTCTGGGATACTGCAAAACCGTATCTTGAACAATGGGCGCGACGCGAATACGGCCCGCGAGCCTTTTTCAAGGAAATGCGCCGCCAGGCTCCCATGTGGTGGAAGATGGGACCACGCATGCCGATGCTTGTACACAATGTACTTGAGCAAGCCAGCAACGGAGAACTTAAACTAACACAGCCAGATCAAAACCTGAAAAAACTACAGGAAGAAACACAAAAGGGTCAGAAACGCCTGTTTCATGCCATCGTTGGCAGCGCAATGCTGATCAGTGCTGCCCTGCTGGCAGCACTTGATGGCTACACACCGATCATGGCCGGCATTGCTCCCTTATCAAGCTGGGTACTGGGAGGCCTTGGTGCTTTGTTGCTGTTTATTTCATGGCCTACGAGTGAATGATGGAAGACAAAAATGATATATCTTACGTTTTGTTTTACGTTTTACTGAAAGAATGAACGCGTAAACATTAAATCATGCCTTCAACACTCGCAACCCGGCACCCGCAAAAAGACATTCTCATCAAGTTTCTACTGGCGTTATCAACAGTTCTGCTGCTAGTGGGTATATTTGCACCAATGATGACATTGTCTAAATTCATCTGGGTTGAAAATGAATTTTCCCTGTTTGCTGGCACACTGCAACTATACATCGACGGCCAGTATCTGTTATTTCTTATACTGCTATTCTTCAGCATAGTCCTGCCAGTCGCAAAGATTATTCTGTTATTCAGATTCTGGTACGCCGACTCAAGCAGTTGCCAGCAACTGCAGCACTTTATGAACTGGATTTCACATTACGGGAAATGGTCCATGCTTGATGTGTTTGTCGTTGCTCTGCTGCTAGTGATCGTCAAGCTGGGTGTACTGGCAACCGTACAGGTCCATTACGGCATCTACATGTATGCGTTAGCAGGGCTATTGATTATGACTTGCACGGCAATTATCAACAACGTTGCTAAAAAGGATCTTGATAAAAGTCTTGGGTCTTAAGTCTTAAGTAGTCGGACATATAATACTTTGAACTTAGACCTACGACTTACTCACTTCCCCACTCAACAGCACTTCCTGCTTTTCCAGAGACAGGTTGACCGCCGGGTCACTCTGAAACCTGTCTACGACAAGCAGCCACAAGTCACTGCGGGCAGGAAACCAGTCATCATTCGCTACCCAGCATAAACCAAGCATTTCTGCACCCGCTGCATTGGCATCCGTAACAAAAACTGCCGGAGCGGGGTCTGACAGCACCCGGTCATCAGCACTCATTATTTCAAGCAGGAATTTCTTGCTTAGGCCCAGGTCGCAATCTACCTCAACTCTCACCTTAAGTTCGATGCGTCGATTGGGCGTCTGGTGGTAATTAACTATTCGACTTGCCATCAGCAGTGCATTGGGAATGAAGACGATATTGCCATCCAGTGTTCGCAGGGTAGTATGAAAAGTTGAAATGCTATCAACTATTCCCAGAACACCGCTAATCTCAATCATGTTGCCAATGACAAACGGCAGTTTTGGCAAAAAAGGGGCAAGAAAAAAGGCAATTACGGCACCCACCAGCACAATCAGAATCGCCAGCTGCCCGATTGCAGCAACATCATAACCAAGGCGCTTAAGAACCAGTAAAGCCGTAATGACAAATACCAGCACATAGAGAGTACCGAAAATCACCGTCTTCAGCCTTTTACCTCTCGATTCCAGGGTCAGAAAGCGGCCAAGAAAGACACCCGCAAACTTGTACAACAGAAAGATTACCAGCATGCCTGCAACCATAAAATACAGGCTATTGACTATTAAGGAACCATACCCTGATAACTGGCTGACAATTTCATCCGCTGCGACCATATTTAAAACTCCCGGATAATTATATGGTGATTGGTTATCTTATTAGACATCATAGCAGTTTTACTTCTAACATCTGTCGTGTAGGACACCACCCTTATCATAAAAATAATACCTGACCAGATTAATAAACTTTTGACATATTCGATATCGAAGTGTATAGATGTAAATACGACTGAATCTCATTGAATGATAGTCTACTAAATTTTTATACGTGTTTTTAAGGAGACATGGCCATGAAAAGACATTACTTCATTAGTGATAACCTCGATGATCTGGATAGTGTTGAGCAGCAATTGGAGAACGCTGGTGTACTCCGCTCACAAATCCACGTTCTAAGTAAAGACGATGCAGGTGTGGAATCACATGAGCATCTGCACAATATTGAATCAGTGCTGAAGTATGACGTTGTACACGGCACCATGCTTGGAGCAATAGCTGGATTTGCCCTTGCCATTTTGACTCTGGCGATCGGTGAGTTGGCAAATCTCACTGCGACCTACACCTGGACACCATTTATTTTCCTCGCGGTCGTCCTGTTTGGCTTCAGTACATGGTTTGGTGGATACCACGGTATAAAGACGCCACATAAGGATTTCAATCGATTTGAAAACGATCTGAATGAAGGCAGGCACGTTTTTTTTGTTGACATCGACAAGGAGCAGAAGAATATTCTGAACGAAGTTATCAGCGCCCATCCAGAACTAAAGAAAGCCGGTACAGGCTCCTCTACACCGCGCTGGGTAGTACTCGGGCAGGATAAGGCCATAGATATTGCTACGCATACCTTCCCCTGAGATAAATTTAAAATCTGTAGTAGCCCCACTCCCGGGGCTTTCAGATTAAAGATTAAGGACTAAAGATAAATGAAGAAAAGGCCAGTTTTCTTTATTCCTTAACCTTTAGTCTGAAAAATCGCTCTAAGCTGCCCCAACACTTCCTCAAGTGTTGTATTACGTATCGTATACACAAACTCCTTCAGATCAAAGGCATGGTGGCCCTCATATACCACACCGACCTGTGGCATATCAGCAAGACCAGTATCACGCGCATGTTCAACAAACCCCTTGTTCCGCCAGAAAAATGCACCGGGCATGGTGGTAGGGATTACCAGTACATAAAACAGCGCACGCCCGAGAATAGCCACAGATAGTGTAGTAAACGACAGCAGTCCAAATACAAGCAGGCCTGTTGCGGATGTATAAACAATGCCTGCAGCTAATAGTAGACTCACCATTAACAGGCCATTTCTTAACCGGTAAGAATTACCATAGGTAGTTATCTGTTCATAGTAGGATGCTGCACCTTCGTCATCATTTTTTTTAAGATCATGCGAATGAAATAGCAGCGCAATCATTTCCAGAAATAAACCCGCTGCAATCACACTGGACAATACAGTTGCCAGATCTTTTGTCATTACACCGGACAATAGTGCTACCAATGCTATCAATACTGGACCCAGAGTTAATCCCGTACCCAGAAAGCTTGCCCCGGTATACCAGTGATTCCAGAATGGGCGCGCTGGAATCCGATACAGCTTATACATAAAGTAGCCACCTGACACTGCTCCAGCAAGCCCTATAAGAGCAAAGAGGTTGTTCATCAATGATGCGAAATCACCTGAAAAAAGAGCAAAAAAGGTAAAGCCTGCGAGACCGGTAAAGAACAGCGATACCCCGGCAATTTCACGGCTGACTGGTGACCAGCGCAGATTATAGAAGCCCCGATAAAAACGGTGTGGTTTACCCAGATGCATGTTCAGTTTAAATAGGCCAAAGCCCATAACAACAAGACTTATTCCCAATATCGGCATGTACCCTTTGCTGACAGTAAATATTGCTATTGGATCAACCATGCCCCATACACCAGCAAGCAGAAGCACAAAAGCACCCATTACGGCCTGTGCACTGAGGGTAAATGCAATGTGTGCATTTTCATGCGAGCCAAGTAGCTTTTTCAGATTCCACTGACGCCTGAACCCATGCTTGGGATCAACAGAGGGCTGGAAATCACCTCCATTCTCACTGCGGTGATATTTCAAGGCGGTACTATCTACCCTTTTCATATCACGCTGCGTCGTACGTGTCTGTTGGAAGCGAATATTCGGATGAGTGATGTCTGTGCGAGGGAAACCCGGTATCTCACTTTTTGCCTGTGTCCGGCCTTCAGGGATATTTTCGATCACACCAAAATCGAGCGCATTGCCAAGACAAGCCGCAACACAGGATGGTTTTAAGCCCACTTCCAGCCTGTCCACACACATATTGCATTTTGATACCTCGCCCTTTACCGGGTCAAGTTGTGGCGCATTGTAGGGACATACCCAGGTGCAATAGCCACAACCAAAGCAGATATCAGGGTCTTGCAGCACGGCACCATATTCTGCAAATTTCGTATAAGCACGCGTCGGACACCCCTTAAGACAGACCGGGTCATCGCAATGATTACATGCCATGGATATATTGAGCCGCTGGTAATCAGGATATGTACCGCCCTCGACGAATCCCACTGAACGGAACGCGATATGTGCCGGATTATCATTTTTCTCACTACAGGCCGCTTCACAGGCATGACAGGCTATGCAATTATCAGCGTTGAAGAAAAAACCATGCTGCTTATAGCGATTAGGGTTGTCGCCTACGTCTGCATCGTCATTGATATTCAGACTGCTGCCGAATAGTGCATCATCTTCCGTGACAATCTCGATAGCTTTGCCATAGCGATTTACATCCTGGGATTCTTCATCCCTCAGGAGAGCATAATCTGGTTCGTTGTCACGTCTTTGATACATAATTTTTACTATTTAGGATTTACGATTTACGTAATACATAACACGTAATATGTAACACTATTAATAATTAAAACGCCCTCATCTCCATACTCAATTTTGCCGCTGCCTGCTGATCTGCCATTCTCTCAATCCTGACCGCCGATTGTTTATAAGCAGGCTGCCGTGAATGGGGGTCCAGCAAACCCAGGGTCAGACGATTGGCACAATCATGAAAATGAAAGGGCAGAAAAACACTGTTCTTACTGACACGCTGAGTTGGCATGGCGATAACGACTGCATCGGAACGTCTCGAAACCAGCCGGACATAGTCGCCACGGCTTATTCCCAGTTCAGATGCTGCATCGGGATTTATTTCTATGAACGGAACCGGGCTATATTTATTATTGTCACCGATCTTGCCGGTCTTTGATCGACCATGCCAGTGCTCAATTAAGCGACCGGTATTCAGCCAGTAAGGAAACTTCTCATCAGGCACTTCATTGTTGTCAATGAAGGGCAAGGGAATCAGTTGTGCCTTGCCGTCTTTATATCTAAAAGTGGCATCTTCGGTATACAGGCGCTTGCCACCAGTAGGCGGTAATTCACCTTTATCGACCTGTTGTTCAGTGTATGGCCACTGAATGCCACGGTTCTTTTCTATCAGTTCGTGATTCATGCCTGTGATATCGGCTAACCTGCCTCTGGATAACTCGGCCATTTCAAGGAAGATATCTGCTGCCTCGTCTGGAAAGGAAACCCTGTCATCCTTATTAAACCTTTTTGCTATTTGATTAAATACCCATAGATCAGGCTTCGCCTGCCCGGGAGGGGGTGATATCGGTTTGACCAGATTGACGCGTCGCTCGGTATTGGTCATCACGCCTTCTTTTTCAGCCCAGGTGCCTGCAGGCAGATAGACATGTGCATACTGGGCGCTCTCTGTATCTTCATAGCAGTCTTGAATCGCACAGAATTCAAGGCTTTCCATCGCTTTACGTACACGAGCCGTATCAGGCAATGAAGACAGAGGGTTGGTTGCAATCAACCATAAACCTTTGATTTGCCCTGTCTCAATCGCGTGATAGATATCGGTCTGAAACATGCCACGTTGTTTCGGGAAAAACTCCTCATCAATTCCCCAGAATTTTGCTACTTCTTTGCGATCATCCGCATTCTCAAGATAACGATGGTTCGGCAGACCGGAACAGGACGACCATTCCCGTGTCCCCATCGCATTGCACTGGCCGGTAATCGACAGGCTGGTGCCTCCGGGTTTGCCAATATTGCCTGTGATCAATGATAGATTGTTTATCCCCACCACGCCGTCAGAGCCGTGCGTTGATTGATTGATGCCCATCGTCCAGATAGACATTGAGGCATCGGCAGTAGCATAGAGTTTTGCCACGTCCCGTATAGTGTCTTCATCAATACCGGTTATTTTTGCCGCCATCACCGGATTGTACAGAGCGACTTCTGCTTCCAGTTCAGTAATGCCGTTTGTATTGGCTTCAATATATCGACGATCTTCCAGTCCCAGGTCAAAGATGACATGCATCATGGCATTCATCAGTACCACATCGGTACCGGGTGTGATGGCCAGATGTTTATGCGCATTCTGCGCCAGCATGGTGACACGGGGATCGATTACAACTAATGGGAAATCAGACTTTTCCTGCGCCTCTTTCATGCGCCAGTAGATGATCGGATGTTGCTCCGGCAAATTTGAGCCCCAGGCAAACAAACAATCGGTATGCTCAAAATCTTCGTAGCAGCCCGGAGGGCCATCCGAGCCAAATGAGCGTCTGTAGCCGGATACTGCCGAGGCCATGCACAGCGTCGTATTGCCATCATAGTTGTTGGTACCGATCAGACCACGGGTAAGTTTACCCAGGGTATAAAATTCTTCAGTCAGCATCTGGCCTGTAGAAATTACGGCAAAAGAGTCCCTGCCATATTTTTTCTGGATGCGTTTTATTTCATCATGTGTACGATCCAGCGCCGACGCCCAGTCCGTCGCCTGCCAGGGCTGATGCCACTGTTCACGTATTAATGGCTCAGTACCGCGACCAGCAGAATCAAACAGCTCATGTTCAAATATGCCCTTCAGGCACAACTTGCCGCGGTTAACATCGGCATCTGCGACCCCGCGTGAAGCGACGGGTTTTCCGTCTTCATTTAAGCCAACTTCGATCGAGCAACCTGTCGAGCAGTAGCCGCATGTGGCATACTTCCACTCGACCACGCCCTTGTCGGCAATTTTTATCGGGTTCTTTTGGGTGCGTCCAAATAACATGGCAGGAAAGTCAGTATTTTTTTCTAATAATGTTATGTACTTTCAGACATGGCTGATCATGCCAGCAACACGGCCATCCCTGGCAACCGGGATACGACGAAAACGATGGCGCACCATGACTGTCGCAGCTCGCAGGATGTGCATCTCTGGTGGTGTCGTCTTCACCCCTTTGCTCATGATATCTGAGACCTTCATGGAGAGCGCACTCTTGTACTGCCCCATCATTTCATCAAGATCAATGCCGGCAAAACCTTCCATCAGATCATCCAGGCTGGGAAATAATTTGTGCAACAAATCCTTTTCGGTAACGATCCCCAGCAAATTGTTGTCATCATCAACAACCCGTAGTCCACTGTAACGATAGAGACACATGAGCGATGCGACCTCGACCAGTTTTGTTTCCGGACTCACGGTTCTGACCGAGCTGGACATGATATCGTTTACCTGCATGCTTTCTCTCCTATTCCATTAATATACATTGTAGATAGGATCTACTAATCACACCCGTTGCCTGGCTGCATTGACAAAAACACTTTATCCCCGTCAATTCTGACTGGGTATGTCGGTGCGCAACCTTCATCAGGAGCCACGGCTTCACCATTATGCAAACCAATACACCAGTTATGCATAGGACAGGTTACGGTCTTGCCGTAGACGATGCCCTCTGACAAAGGCCCGCCCTTGTGGGGGCAACGGTTCAATAATGCAAAGACTTCATTATCTGAATTTCGGAAAACAGCGATGTCACCCTCTGCCCTTTTAACCACACGTGAGCCCAGTTTGGGTATATCATCCACTTTTCCGACTTCAATCCATTCACCATTTTTAACAATATTATTCATATTCAGGCTCCTACGATTTTTAATGGCGAAAATTCATGTGCAGACTCACCTTTGGCACGTGCCTTCCAGGGATCGTCCTGCGAGATTGCCTGAGAGATCAGGAAGCGCTTCTGCAATGCCTTGCGGTCCGCTTCATCCTCAAGAACACGTTCCTTAACGTAACTCAGTCCAACACGCTCAACCCAGGGTGCTGTCCGTTCCAGGTAACGTGCTTCCTCACGATACAGCTGGACGAAAGCGGCGGCATACTCCTCAACTTCTTCTGCTGTGGTTACACGGCACAGCATGTCAGTGGCACGTACCTTAACACCCCCGTTGCCGCCAATATGCAATTCCCATCCTGATTCGATAGCAACCACACCAAAATCCTTGATGGTCGCCTCGGCACAGTTACGCGGGCAACCCGACACCGCCATTTTAAATTTATGCGGCATCCATGATCCCCAACTCAGCTTCTCAAGGTCGATACCCATCTGGGTGGAGTCCTGGGTGCCAAAACGGCACCATGTAGAACCGACACAGGTTTTAACTGTGCGTAATGCCTTGCCATAAGCATGTCCGGAGACCATTCCACGATCACTTAAAAAATCC
Source organism: Arenicellales bacterium (assembly GCA_048550195.1). Classification (GTDB taxonomy): domain Bacteria; phylum Pseudomonadota; class Gammaproteobacteria; order BMS3Bbin11; family BMS3Bbin11; genus BMS3Bbin11. Next base: position 22,806 of record JBLYYR010000070.1, on the reverse strand, counting down.
CACATCTCGGGTAGTTTTTCCTTTTCAATACCGAGCAGGTTGATACGCTGACCACCGGTGATATGCACTTCACCGGCATCAAATTTTTCAGCGGCATCGGCTATGGCACGCAACTCATCAGGCGTAGTCTTGCCGCCCCAGATACGGGGTATCACCGAGAAAGTGCCGTCTTTCTGAATATTTCCGTGTGCACGCTCATTGATGAAACGTGACTGCGGGTCATCTACCGCCTCTTCCGGCCAGCTTGAAATCAGATAATAGTTAAGCGCCGGACGGCAGACATGGCAGCCATCCGGGCTGCGCCATTCCAGGCTGTTAAAAACAGCCTGGATAGAAGTCAGCTTCTGGTCACGAATCGCTGCACGCACCTGGTCATGGGTAAAATCGGTACACTTGCAAACCGGTTTACTTTCAGGTGCGGTGTAATCTCCACCCAAAGTGCTTTCGAGAATCTGCTCTACAAGGCCGGTACAGGAACCGCAGGATGCCGCCGCTTTAGTATGCGATTTTACATCATCAAGAGTGAACAGGCCCTTGTCGCTGATGGCAAAGACGATCTCACCTTTGGTGATACCATTACAGTCACAGACCTGGGCATCATCACTCATGGCCGCCGCACTGTTCTGACCACCGTGTCCCGAATCACCCAGATGCGCCTGACCGAACAGCAGCTGCTGTCGAATATCAGAAACATCAGTACCTTGGCGCATTAGCTGGAAATACCATGCACCATCAATGGTGTCGCCATACAGTACGGCACCTTCCAGTTTGTTGTCTTTTAGAATCAGTCGCTTATAGACACCACCATTAGGGTCTTTTAACACGATATCTTCCGTACCTTCACCACCAGAGAAATCACCCGCTGAAAACAGATCGATCCCGGTTACTTTCAACTTGGTAGATGTTACTGAACCTTCATAGCGACCATAACCCAGGTGTGCGAAATGATTGGCGCAGACCTTGGCCTGCTCAAACAGCGGCGCCACCAGTCCGTAAGTATTGCCACGATGCTGCACACATTCCCCCACTGCATAAATGCGTGGGTCGAAGGTCTGCATGGTGTCAGATACAACCAGACCACGTTCACAATACAGGCCCGCTTTCTGAGCAAGTTCAAAATTTGGGCGGATGCCTACAGCCATTACAACCAGGTCTGCGTCTATCTCACTGCCGTCAGCAAATTTCACCTTTTCTACACACTGATCACCAATGATTTCAGCCGTCTGTGCTTCCATCAGGAAATTTAATCCTTTCTCCACCAGTGATGCCTTAAGCATTTCTGATGCAGGCGGATCAAGCTGACGCTCCATCAAACTATCAAGCAAATGCACAACAGTGACATCCATTCCCTGTAGCATCAAACCATTTGCTGCTTCCAGACCCAGCAGGCCACCACCGATAACCACGGCTTTTTTGTTGTCTTTAGCAGATTGAATCATGGTATCGACATCAGCGATATCACGGAAACCTATCACGCCGTCCAGTTCGTTGCCCGGTACGGGAATAATGAACGGGTTGGAGCCGGTAGCAATCAACAGCCGATCATAGGCAAATTCCTCATCTGCTTCTGTTTTGACCACGCGTTTTACGCGATCAATCTCGCTGATAGTTGAATTGGTGTGCAATTCAATTTCATTTTCATCGTACCACTCACGACTATTCAGAATTATGTCATCAATGATCTTTTCACCAGCCAGTACCGGAGAAAGCAATATACGGTTGTAGTTGGGGTAGGGCTCTGCACCGAATACCGTGATATCGTACATTTCAGGTTCCAGCTTGAGCAGCTCTTCCAGTGTACGCATACCGGCCATACCGTTGCCTACCAAGATTAGTTTTTCTCGCATTATTTCTATCCAGTCATTCATTTAGCGGATTCATTTATCAGTATGTTTGCAAATACCATACCAGAATCAATTAATTCACATATTTCAATGGCTTGGGATAATATGAAGAACTATTCATGCACTACGCTGTAGCATATGTAACAGACATGCACTGAAACAAGGCGCATGCCCTGGACGCAGACAGCGACAGGTTAAAAAGGAAAGGGCGCGCGCCTCCCACAGTATTAGATAAAGTTATATAATCCACCTCATGTCAGGAACATTTCTTTAGCTGAGCACGCCGAAGCAGGCTGCAGTCGAAAATCACCTTACAAGAGTATAAATAGATGACCAAACATATAGGAATCCTCACTGCCGGTGGTGACTGCCCTGGCCTGAACGCGGCAATACGTGGCGTCGGCAAGGCGGCACAAGGCAACTATGACATGCGCATCATTGGATTCCGTGATGGCTTTCGTGGACTGATGGAGAACAGGACGATCGGTCTTGAAGGTGGCGCTTTGTCCGGGATATTGACGGTAGGCGGCACCATACTTGGGACCAGCCGTGACAAGCCGAACAAGATGAAGGTCGGCAGCAAAATAATGGACATGACCGATTCCATTGTTGAGAATTACGAGGCCAATCATCTTGATGCACTTGTCTGCCTGGGTGGTGGGGGCACGCAAAAGAACGCCTTGCTGTTGAAGCAGAAGGGACTGAATATCATCACCATGCCGAAGACCATCGATAATGATGTGGCAATGACTGACACCACTTTCGGGTTTGATACTGCACTGGGAATTGCCACCGATGCCATCGACCGCCTGCACAGCACGGCTCACAGCCATCACCGTATCATTGTAGTGGAAATAATGGGACACCGGGCTGGCTGGCTGGCCTTGGGGTCAGGTATAGCAGGGGGGGCGGATGTAATCTTGCTGCCTGAGATTCCCTATCAGCTGGAAGCTGTGGCCGATGCCATCACACATCGGGTCAAGAACGGTAAAAATTTCAGTATTGTGGCTGTTGCAGAAGGGGCCATGTCTACAGATGAGGCCAGCGTGGTAAGAGGACTCGAACAGCGTATCGCTGATGCAGAAGCTGTAGAAGACAAGAAAGCACGAAAGCACACGAAACAGGAACTTCGTGAACTAGAAGCAAGCCGCAGTGATCACACCTTACTGTTAGCCCATAAGCTGGAACAGCTGACCGGCCTCGAGTCACGCCCCAGCATTCTTGGCCATCTACAGCGCGGTGGTACGCCTTCTGCAGCAGATCGACTACTGGCCACACGCCTGGGTACTGCATGCGCAAGCCTGATAAATGATGGTGTCAGTGGTGTGATGGTCGCCGCTCGCGGTGAAAGCGCCGTTCCCGTGCCACTGGAAGATGTTGCTGGAAAAAAGAAGCTTGTGCCGGCTGATCACCCGTGGATTGAAAGCGCCCGGCTTGTCGGGGTTTCTTTCGGAGATTAAGTTATAAGGTAACCTGTTTACACCCATATCAAATCCCAGTATAAACAAGACAAAAAAACCTAATATTAATGTGAGAGCATAAGAGAGGATACTAAAATTTTTTTTGCTTTATCCTGTCATGCGGCTTCTCCAGGTTTGACAAGATTCAGCACTACATCACCAGCTTCTGCGCATACCTCTTCAGCCCGCTCAGCTTCTTCTGCAACATCTTCCGGATTTCGTTGGCGCTCATACAGGAACTTCAACACTTCATGGCGATAATGATTGTAGTCCGGGTCATCCGACAGCTCGACCCTGTTACGAGGCCTGGGCAATTCAATATCGAGAATTTCTCCAATCGTCGCCGATGGCCCATTAGTCATCATCACGATACGATCTGATAGAAGCACGGCCTCATCAACATCATGGGTAATCATGATGACGGTATTTTTCAGATCCGCCTGTATCTCCATCAGGGATTCCTGCATGTGTGCACGGGTCAATGCATCAAGCGCGCCGAATGGTTCATCCATCAGTAATACCTTCGGTTGCATGGCCAGTGCGCGTGCAATACCAACACGTTGTTTCATCCCACCAGAGAGCTCACTCGGCAGCTTATGCATGGCATGGTCCATATGCACGAGATGAAGATTGTGCTCAATCCATTGCTTCATCTTGCTGCGAGATTTTGTTCCTTTAAACACCTGCTTAACCGCCAGTTCAACATTCTGGTATGCCGTTAGCCAGGGCAATAATGAATGATTCTGGAAGACTACTGCGCGATCAGGGGCGGGTTCATTCACTTCTTTCCCTTCCAGTACTACACCGCCTTCTGTGGCCTGCAACAGGCCTGCCACGATATTCAGCACGGTCGATTTGCCGCAGCCGGAGTGACCTATGAGAGAAATAAACTCACCTTTTTCAATCGTCAGGTCAACCTTATCCAGTGCACGGAACGGGCCACTAGGTGTCGGAAAATCCATCGTTACGTAGTCTATATTTAAATATTCATCTTTCATTTTTCTTTCCTTATTTAATTAGCCTGGTCTAGCGCAGCTCAGCAGACTTGTCCCAGCTGAATTTCTTTTGTAACTGCAACATGCCTCGGTCTAACACAAAACCAATAAAACCAATCACCAGCACGGCAACCATGATGCGACTTAATGAATTAGATGATCCATTCTGGAATTCATCCCAGACAAATTTTCCTAGACCCGGATTCTGAGCCAGCATTTCTGCAGCGATCAGCACCATCCAGCCAATACCGAGAGAAAGACGCAGGCCGGTAAATATCATTGGCATCGCCGATGGCAATACAATCTTCCATACCTTGGTTCCAAAATTAAGCCTTAACACCTGGCTGACATTCAGCAGGTCTTTATCGATTGAAGAGACACCGACTGCGGTATTAATTAAAGTCGGCCACATGCAGCACAGGGTCACGGTAATAGCTGAGGTGACAAATGACTTTGAAAACATCGGATCATTGCTTACATACACCGCGCTGACGACCATGGTTACAATAGGCAGCCAGGCTAGCGGAGACACCGGCTTCATTATTTGAACAACCGGGTTAATGGCTCGATACATTGTGTTACTTAATCCTGAGACAATCCCAATCGGAATAGCAATCAATGACCCTATGATGAAACCGGTAAAAACCGTAAACAAACTGGTCATTATCTGATCAAAAAAAGTGGGTTTGCCTGTGTAAGGACGAATCTTTACCCTGGCATCAGGTTTTTTTGCAAGCTTGTTCGCGTTGCGTTTTTCCTGGCGCTCATAAAAAGCGGCTTCCTTAACTCGTTCTGCATTATGTTCATCAATCAATACCGTGAATTGTGACCACACGGATGCCGGCCCCGGCAAAGCCCCCAGCGATGTTTCAACACGCGAAGCACCAATGCTCCAGGCCGCCAGAAAAAACAGCAATGCCAGAAATGGTATCAGTACCTGCTTGATCATTTCCGCATAATCCACCTGCGAAAATGTTTTGAAATGTCTCAATACTTCAGTTGTCATATCAATCTCCTTTTAGCATCTATTTAAAGTATGTTGCGGTGCCCATCAAGGCACCGCATTACACCCTAAATAGCTGAATCTCTTACTTCACAGAGTCCTTGCCTTTTAAACCAATCGGGAACTGCTCAAGATAGGCGTTAGGTTTTTTGCCATCGAATGTCACGTTATCAATAAACTCGGACTGCGGTGCGCGATAACCTGTTTCTTTATCAAAGTCTGGAAAGTCCTCGGCTTTAGCTTTGCCTTCGGCAATCAACTCTTTAGCTGCTTCTGCATACAGGTCTGGACGGTAGACTTTTTTAGCCATGTCCATGTACCAGCTATCAGGTTTATGCTCGGATATCTGACCCCAGCGACGCATCTGTGACAAATACCAGACGGCATCTGAATAGTAGGGATAGGTTGCGTTGTAGCGGAAGAACACATTGAAATCAGGCAATGAACGTTTATCGCCTTTTTCGTATTCAAAAGTTCCTGTCATCGAATTGGCGATTACCTCGTAATCGGCGCCAACATAGTCGGAACGCGCAAGAATTTTCGAGGCTTCCTTACGGTTATCCAGGCCGCCTTTATCCAGCCACATAGCAGCCCGGATCATGGCTTTTATAACTGCCTTATGGGTGTTTGGATTCTTCTCAGCCCATTTTTTGGAAACACCGAATACTTTTTCAGGGTTATCTTTCCAGATTTCATAGTCAGTCACGACCGGCACACCGATGCCCTTGAATACAGCCTGCTGATTCCAGGGCTCACCGACGCAATAGCCATAGATAGTCCCGGCCTCGAGTGTTGCGGGCATCTGCGGTGGAGGAGTAACCGACAACAGGGCTTCCGCATCTATCGTACCGGAGTTGTCGCCTTTGTGCGGCGCATAGTAACCGGGGTGTATGCCGCCTGCTGCGAGCCAGTAGCGTAATTCATAGTTATGCGTAGAGACCGGGAAGACCATACCCATATTGAATGGCTTACCTTCATCTTTGTACTTGTCTACTACCGGTTTCAGGTATTTTGCGCTAATAGGATGCACGGGCTTGCCATCAGGCTGCTTGGGAATCAAAGGTTTCATCTGCTGCCAGACGTCGTTTGAAACGGTAATTCCATTTCCGTTCAGATCCATGGAAAACGCAGTGATAATATCTGCCCTGGTACCAAAGCCTATCGTCGCACCTATTGGCTGACCTGCCAGCATATGTGCACCATCCAGCTCGCCATCAATGACGCGGTCAAGCAGAACCTTCCAGTTGGCCTGTGGTTCCAGAGTGACATATAAACCTTCATCTTCGAAGAAGCCTTTTTCATAGGCGATGGCTAACGGTGCCATATCGGTCAATTTAATAAAGCCAAACTTCAACTCTTCCTTTTCCAGTCCCTGTGTTTCTGCCGTGGCCATTGGGGAAATCATCGATGACACTCCCAGTACACCTGAAACTGCCAGCCCCAGTGCTGTTTGCTTCAGAAAAGACCTTCGATCTTTGCCACTCGTGTAAATATTTTTCATTACTAACTCCTGTTAAAAATCCAAAAAAAACGCCCACCCGAAGAACAATGAAGTTCTTCGGGTGGGCGTCATTACCCATATGTCTTGTTTTCGACTAAGTCGGCCGCCGGTGGTCGACTATCTGTTTATACCTAAAGCAAGCAATGTGCCAACTTTCTGATTTCGTTTATTAACAAATACTTATAAACAACTTTCCTGAATCACCTGCCTGTTACTCTGCACAAGTTTGTGACGATTCATGCGATCTAGCACTCAGCTGGTGCATGACAGGGTGCACTGTTCAAGTCTTAATAAAAAACTAAACCAGTATCTCAGCTGCCGCAATAACCTGTTCAGCAATCTCGCCTATGCGTTTGTTTTTATCCATTGCAAGCTTGCGTAAAGCTTTGTAGGCCTCGTCTTCTGAAAGACCACGCGCCTGCATAATGATGCCCTTGGCACGATCTGTCGATTTACGGTCAGCGAGTTCGTTGCGTGTCTTTTCCAGCTCAGTACTAAGCCGCTGTGTCTCACTGAATTTTGCCTTCGCAACCTGTAGCAGAGAACCTATTCTTTCATGATCAGCACAATCTACTACATATGCTGTGCACCCTGCTTTCACCGCGGCATCGATAGAATCCTGTGAGTTATCGCGTGTCATAAGAACAATAGGCACCGGACTATCTTCGGTAATCGCTTTCATTTCTTTAAGTGTCTGCCTATCGACTTCATCCGTTACGAATACGACCGCATCAGGATGCACTTCTTTTACGGAAAGACTGGCCTGGTCATTCGGTCCTATATGCTTACGCACACGCCAGCCTGCTGTTGATGCAGCCTTAATCAGCGGGTTTAGTCCCTCAATACTGTCTGTGACAAGAATCAGATCCATAATTGCTGTAAAGCAATTTACATGCCACAGATAATTGGTTTCGACAGAATATATACGTTTATTATTAATTTCTAATAGATATTGAAACTAAACGCTCTCAGGTCGATATAAATCCATAAAATCACGCACCTTCTGTGTGCGCTCATTTTCTAATTCGCACAGATACAGTGCAGATATCTAGTTTATGAGCATAAGAAGATACAAATATTAGCGTCTTTTTATATTGGCACATAAATTGCTTTAAGCTTGCTTATTAATTGAAAGTATTCGGAATAAAACTAAATGTCAGAGCTAAAAATTAACCTGTTCTCATTCAGCGGCAAGAGCCGAACCCTGCACCTTACCTGGTTCGCCTTCTTTTTGAGCTTTATGGTCTGGTTCAATCATGCGCCTTTAATGGCATCCATCAAGGAATCCTTTGACCTGACAGCACAGGAGGTAAAGGCTTTGCTGATAATTAATGTCGCGCTGACTATCCCTGCTCGCATCGTCGTTGGAGCACTGGTCGATAAGGTTGGACCGCGCATCATGTTCTCCAGCTTACTATTCATATCCAGCTTTCTTTGCTTCTTCTTTGCCCTGGCGGATTCCTACCAGATGCTGATGGCTTCCCGTTTCATGCTTGGTTTTGTAGGTGCCGGTTTTGTTATCGGCATCCGCATGATCGGTGAATGGTTTCCGGCCCGCCAGGTTGGGCTGGCTGAAGGCATTTATGGCGGCTGGGGAAACTTTGGTTCTGCTGCTGCAGCCATGACACTGCCTACGATTGCACTTTTATATGGTGGTGAAGATGGCTGGCGTTATGCCATCGCAACAACAGGCGCCATTACGCTTATCTACTCCTTTATCTATTACAAACTCGCACGGAATACACCGAAAGGCTCGACCTATTTCAAACCGAAAAAAAGTGCCGCTATGGAAGTCACCAGTAAAGGAGATTTTTTCCTTTATCTGGTTATGAATATCCCAATGTTTGCTGCATTATCAGTACTGACCTGGAAACTTGGCCCAAATAATCTTGGAATTTTGCCTGGCACTATAACGATGTCCGTTTACATAGGACTGTTTACGCTATACCTCTACCAGGCCTGGCATATCTGGCAGGTCAATGGACATGTTTTCAAAGAAGACGTGCCAGAAATTCACCGCTACAAGTTCAAGCAGGTTGCCATACTGGACCTTGCCTACATGGTGACCTTCGGCTCGGAACTGGCTGTTGTTTCTATGCTGCCCCTGTTTTTCATGGAGACCTTTGACATATCCATGGTATCAGCCGGTCTGCTGGCCTCAGGTTTTGCCTTTATGAACCTGGTAGCCCGCCCAAGCGGTGGATTCTTCAGTGATAAATTTGGGCGCAGAAAAAGTCTGACCATTCTGATTTCAGGCCTTGCTGTAGGTTATTTTATTCTTGGTAATATCGACTCAAGCTGGCCTCTTCTATTGGCTGTAGCTGCCACTATGGCATGCTCATTTTTTGTACAGGCTGGCGAAGGCGCTGTATTTGCAATCGTTCCATTAGTTAAACGCCGGATGACCGGGCAGGTTGCTGGCATGGCTGGCGCCTATGGCAATGTCGGCGGGGTAGCTTTTCTTACAGTATTTTCTTTCGTCTCGCCACAGATTTTTTTTATGGTCATCGCTGCATCAGCACTGGTAGTACTTGTAGCGGTCCAATTCCTTGACGAGCCCAAAGGCCATACCGCTGAGGTGCTTGAAGACGGCACGGTACAGATGATTGATGTTGGTTAAGCAATTGCCTTAGCTGAGACTCTAAATAAACAGAGAACAAACAATGAATGAATACCATATACATTTTAATGATGAGAAGATTTCTGTAGATGAAGAGGGGTATCTTTTATTTACCGATGACTGGTCACCAGAACTGGGAAGCCAGATTGCAAAAGACATTGGCGTCGAGATGAGTGAAAAGCACTGGGAAGTGGTTAATTATATCCGTGACCAGTTTGAGACTAATTGCTCAGTTCCGGAATTACGTTTTTTTCTAAAATACCTTCGCAATAATTATGGCAAAGAGAAGGCAACACGGCGTTATGTCTATGATCTATTTCCCTATGGTTATGGTCAGCAGGCATGTAAGATTGCGGGTATGCGCAAACCCAGAAAGCTGATGCTTGACGTTTGAATGGCAGGAAAGCTCGACATAGACTATGCCATAGTCACCGAAAAAGGTGACAAGGATGAGAATGCCGATGCAGCAGATGCCTGTATACCCGAAGGCGGTCTAATTCATAGTAAAGGCATCGCCGCAGCTATTGCTGACGGCATGAGCAGCTCCGAAGGCGGCAAGGAAGCTAGCCAGGTAAGTGTCACCGGTTTCCTTACCGACTATTTCAGTACACCGGAATCCTGGACGGTAAAAACCTCAGCACAACGCGTGCTGGGTGCATTGAACCGCTGGCTCTATTCACAGGGTCAGGTTCGGCATGATTCCGCTCGTGGCATGGTCACTACATTCAGCGGACTGGTACTCAAATCTTCTACCGCGCACCTGTTTCATGTTGGTGATTCTCGCATATACCGCTTTCGATGCGGTGAGCTTGAACTGTTAACGCGTGATCATCGTGTATGGGTATCGAAGGAACGGGAATTCCTGTCCCGCGCCATGGGTATCGATGCCAGTATTGATATTGACTACCGCTCGGTGGGCGTAGAGGAAGATGACCTTTTCCTCTTCACTACCGATGGCATAACTGGACATCTTACAGACCACCGTATCATGGAACTACTCAATGAGCATGGCAGTAATCTGCAGGCATGCTCCTCTGCGCTACTGGCGGAGTCCCTGCATAACGGCAGTATGGATAATGTCACTTGTCAGTTACTCCGTGTTCTGTCACTACCACTCGAAACCGAGGATGATATTTACCAGAGGATCAACGAATTACCTTTTCCACCTGACCTTAGTCCCGGAATGAAAATTGATGGTTACGAAATTCTGAGAGAGTTACATGCTTCGCATCGCAGTGAAGTTTTTCTTGCCATAGATCAGCAAACTAGCGACAAGCTTATCCTCAAAACACCTTCTATAAATTACCGTGATAACGCTGAATATCTCGATGGCTTCCTGCATGAGGAATGGGTAGGGCGGCGCATCAAAAATATCCACGTACTTAAAGTTCTGGAACCCAAGCGACGGCGCTTCCTCTATAACATTTCGGAATTTGTTGAGGGTCAGTCGCTGCGACAATGGATAGACGATCACCCGCAGACACATATTAATACCGCACGCGAATATCTTAATCAAATCGCGGACGGCCTGCGTGCCTTTCATCGCCTTGAGATGGTTCATCAGGACCTGAAACCAGACAACATTCTGATCGACGCTAACGGAACCTTGAAGATTATTGATTTTGGCTCAACCCGTGTTGCCGGTGCATCCGAAATCTGTAGCAATCTGGTTAAAAATATCCCGCAGGGAACAATAAACTATACCGCGCCGGAATGCATTGAAGGCTCAGGCTGCAGTAATCGTTCAGATATGTTTTCTTTTGGTGTCATTGCCTACGAATTGCTAACCGGTCATTTACCGTATGGCGACAGCGATAAACCCCAACCAGCAAATAAACTGAAGTATATTTCCTGCCGAGTACACAACGACCAGCTGGCCTCCTGGGTAGATGGCGCATTACGCAAAGCTGTTCATCCTGATCCCCGAAAACGTTACGAAGTTATGACAGAATTTCTGCATGACCTCACCCAGCCAAATGAAAAGTATGTCGCTTCAGCTTCGCAGCCGTTACTGGAACGCAACCCAATGTTGTTCTGGAAAGGGCTGTCAGGGCTACTAGCAGCTGCCTGTATTTATCTGTTATTCCTGCTCGCCAGTAAATGAGGGATCAGGTTTAGCTGTTGCTGCCGTTTGCCTTCGCAGCGACTCATCATCAATCTAATTGAACCTTAAGTAGGCGTAAAATGCGATAATACTCCAAACCAAACTTCTAAGACTCATTGCGATGACTGTACGAAACTCATACAGGCCACCATTATAAACATGCAAGTTTAACAAGGCGAAAACCACCAGTGTTGATAACACAATAATCCCGGCCAACCACATCGCCCAACGTTGTTTAAACCACAGGCCCACACCTGCAAGAACATAAAAGAACCCTGCTAAAAAATTAAACCAGAGCACAAAGGGCACATAGTTGCCAGCCGCCAGACGATCAGAGCCATCAACAAACAGCACCATGCCCCCAGACTTAATCGTTAATAGCCCAAATAATATTGCGACAAAACTAACTATCCAGACACCGATGGGCCGATTTGATTTAGCTGAGTTCATAATTATATTCTCAGTTGGTTCAACACATCACTCGCCATTGCAGCACAAGATGTTACTTGTCAGATGCAGCATCAATTCTGTACGCCGCATGACAGGCCACACAGTTTTGCATCAGTTCAGATAGCTGTTGCAATGAATGCTCGGGGTCACCCAGCTCATCCGCATCAAGTGCCAGCATGTCAAACTTCTTATGTGTATCAAAACCAAGCTTTTTAAAAGACAGCGGTAACTTACCTACCAGCGAACCTGGAACCGCCTGCTGTGCTGCAGCACCAACTTTGCGTGCTTCGATGGCTATCTGTGCCGTATCCTTTTTACCCACAGTAGCGGTAATCGATTGCACTGCTTCGAGAAATCCCCGCATTTCAACCAGCACCAGATCACGCTCGCCCGGTTCCAGCAACAGTGCCTGGCGCCCGTCACTGCTCGGTTTGACGGAGCCGCTGAGTATGAATTTATAAGTCATCGCCGATACTGCCAGTAGCAGCACTATTGTGATCGTCCAGCATAATTTACACATGATGTATTCCTGTAGAATTGATTATTTTAGATTTGAATATGTCTGCTTGTGTAATCTCATCGTTTTATCAAAAACCAGAATCGCTACGTTCAGGGCTCTCTTTTTATTAATTATTCAGTTATTAATAACAAACCTCACACACGTAAAGATGCGTGAAGAAATTTCCACAAGGGGCCTGCTTCCTTTTCCAGTGTGAAGCCGAAGTCGAATATTGACCACCGCATAATCAAGCCCTGCACAAGTGCTGCCACATAGCGACTGGCTTCATCAGGATTCAGGTCTGAACGAAAACAACCGGTATCCTGGCCCTCTTTTATCAATTTGGCTATTTGACCCATGTAACGCGTCATCACTTTCTGTACAGTGGCTTTCAATGCCGGTGATTCCATGTGAAGACGATCCGAAAACAGCAAACGGGGTAACCCTTTCTGCTGGCTGATAAAGCCTAGTTGTTTTGTAATAAGCTCCTGTAAACGTTTATCAGCCGGGCCATTACTGATAAAAAAGACTTCCAGCACCTTGAACATGTTGGAGACCAGAAAATCGATAGCCGCCGCAAATATCGCATCCCGTGTCTGGAAATGTCTGAACACCGTTGGCTGGGCAATGCCAACACGATCGGCTATTGCCTGTGTAGTGACACGTTTTACACCCTGCTCTGCAGCAAGCTCGAGAGCTGCTTCAACAATTTCCTGTCGACGTTGTTCTGCTGGTTTACCCATAAGTTCACATGGCACTACGCCGTAAGAAGTGATTAATTACTCACAAATGAATTTTAGGTGACTTTAGACAAAATATCAACACTTGAAGAACTGAAAGTTTGGCATGCTGGACAAACTGAAAAATGCCAGAGTCCTCGAGCAGAGGATAGCTGATTTCTTGCTTAGAGCAGTATGCGGCAAAAACAGGCAGACGAAAAATAGCCGGGCAGGATTGATCTTGTTGCAGGTGCAGCTTGCCTACATCCACTATACTATTCAGTCGTGATTCAGCCTTTTACATCAAGAATGTTTGTTTTCCAGATCTTTTTGTATCCAGCGGACCGATGATCAATTGTAGACAACCGGGTACCCGGAAAATTAGCGTATAGATGCGGGTGACTTAACCGTATTATTCATTTCGTCGAGTAAAACCGGCGCGTTGACTTTTTCAAACCTTTTCTCGGTGCGATATTCCGACAGGAGGATTCCACACACCTTGCAGCGCGTATCAAAATTGCCATTCAGTACATCTTTCTTGCTAAAGTAATGCTCATGCTCACCATTCAGCGCATACACTACTTTTGACTGGAACAGCCTTGTCTTCTGTTCAACAAACTCACTGATACTGCTTTGCTCTCTATTTTTTTTACTATTAAACATCATTTTCCCGAGGTTCGATACCAAGTATTATTTTTTTGCTTAAGATTTACTGCCCTTGCTTAAAAGATAGCAGAATAATGCCATTCATCAAGAAAATATTACCGTTTATCACAATATATAATACCGCTTGTCTGGGTTTCTTTTGTAGCGACCCAAAGATACAAGGTTAGAAGATTCGCAAAACAGGGGGTATTGCTGGGGAAATCGTGCATTCAGCGGGCGCAGGGTATCAATCAAGAGCTTTTTGTCGATGTAAGAACCAAAGACTAAGGGGAAATTCGTGTTTGGTTTCAGGTTTTACGTAATATATAAAAACATAAAAAAAGTTCATCCGCTCAGGATGCACCTTTTATTAATTCAACTGAAGATCGATATCCTTCATTGCCTGATTGCAGCGTTTACTTACTTTGCTTTCGTTCTTTTTCAGACAGGTCAGAATACGGTCTTCACCTGCTTCCACTTTTGCACATATCTTATCGATGTCTTCATCACACTCGTTCGCAACATAAGTCAGGGCACGGACGGCACGTTCCAGCTGTGCTGCGGCAGCATAGACGGCATATTCGCAACGGCCCGATAATTTATCTGAACGAGCAAACAAACAGGCAAGTATACGACCTTCGCCAGGAGTGACATCTTTACAGAATGAGGAAAGTTCCTTTTCACATCCAGTTGCAACACTTTCTACAATATCTTCAAGTGCGACAGCCGGCAGGGAGAAAGTAAAGAGAGTGGTGATGACTGCTTATACTTTAGGGCACCTCAATTAATTTTGGATAGATCAGATTGCATGCAAGATTGTTCATACCAAGGCAAGAATTGCACGTAACAGCAAGCTATTGCGAAGATTCTTAACGTAGAGATGGGCGATTTTTGGATGTGAGATGAATATTCATGAATTAATAGAGGTGCCCTTTTTTCTTAGGGTACATATACATCTCCATTTTTGTTGTTCATAGGATACCAGGCCCAGCCAATCAGCGTTTGAGACCTTGCTCAACCTGTTGCCGGGTTTCTGCTCCAGCCAGCAGCTGAATTAATTCCAGGCTAAAATCCATTGCCGTACCGGGGCCTCTTGAAGTGATGACATTACCATCTATGGCTATTGCCATACCCGTGTTCTGCATCCCTTCGGCAATGACATCTGACAAAGCACCGGGAAATGACGTAACTTGTTTATTATCAAGTAAACCTGCCGTAGCCAGTACTTTTGGAGCGGCACAAATTGCCGCGATATATCGCCCACTACTTGCCATCTGCTTGAGGAGGTCATGGATTCGGCTATCACTATTCAGATTATCTGCACCGGGAAGACCGCCCGGCAGCACAATCATGTCATAGCCTGATGATGAGCTTGTGTCGAGAGTTTCATCTGGCAGGATACGTGTACCCCGACTACCAGTGATAGCCCCGTTATCCAGTCCGGCAACAGTAACATTGATATTTGCCCGGCGCAGTAGATCAATAATCGTAACGGCTTCGAGCTCTTCAAAGCCCGCCGCCAGAGGAACCAGCACCTTTTTCATACTACCTCTACACTGCTACAGCTTATTTAAGCTGCTTGACAATATTGACACCCTTAAGAAGATTCAGTGCCTCATTCAGCTGATAATCGTCTTCATCGCTGTCCTTTTTGTCACTTTTTTTGTCATCATCCATGTCGTTTTCTGAGCTGCCGGCTTTATCCGATTTTTTGTCCTTCTTTTTACCATTACCGTTACCATTATCAAGGTGGTCACGTAAATCGGCCTCTCGCAGACGTTCTACCTTTCTATCTTCAGCCTTACTGACTTTCAGTTGCTCCACCTTGATATCAGGCTCAATACCTTCGGCCTGGATTGAGCGGCCAGATGGCGTGAAATAGCGCGCTGTTGTTATCTTGAGTGCCGCACCATTATTCATTGGCATGATAGTCTGAACTGATCCTTTACCAAATGTCTTGGTACCCATGATGATGGCACGATGGTGATCTTGCAGGGCACCTGCAACAATTTCTGAGGCCGACGCTGAGCCGCCATTCACCAGTACAACAATTGGTGATCCTTTAAGAAGGTCATTGGGTGAAGCGTTAAATGTTAATTGCGAATCTTTTACCCGACCTTCGGTATAGACAATTTTACCTTTACTGACGAAGGCATCTGCTACAGATACCGAGGCATTCAACACACCGCCCGGGTTATTACGCAGATCAAGCACCAGGCCTTTCAACTCCCCGTCATTCTCCTTCTTGAGCTCGGTGATTAACTTGCGCATGCTGGTTCCCGTTGCAGACTGAAACTGACTAATGCGAATGTAGCCGTAACCGGGTTCCAGGGTTCTACCACGAACACTCTTAATGCGAATGATGTCACGTTTTATCTTGATTTTTAGCGGGCCTTCTTCACCTTCACGAATTATTGTCAGCATAATATTCGTACCGGGCTTGCCGCGCATAATCTTGACTGCTTCGTTCAGCGTCATACCCTTGACCGGGGTATCATCAAGTCGAACGATGACATCGCCGGCATGAACGCCAGCGCGTTGTGCAGGCGTATCATCAATCGGAGCGATTACTTTTACGAAGCCATTTTCCATCGTGACTTCGATACCCAGACCGCCGAATTTCCCATCGGTACCAATACGCATTTCCTTGAATTCTTCGCGATTAAGATACGATGAATGTGGGTCCAGGCCTGACAACATGCCTTTTATGGCATATTCCAGCAAGTCCTTGTCGTTGACTGGTTCGACATAGTCAGATTTCACCTTGCCGAAAACCTCGGTGAAAGCCCGCAGTTCTTCCAGCGGTAGAGAGGATGCAGCAGATTGTTTATCGTTGCCGGCGAACACTGAGCTGTATATCGTCATGCCCACTCCCAGGGCAAGCCCCAGGACAAATACTACAGCTACACGTCTTTTCTCTGTCATTCCTCTCTCCAGTATTTCCTTATCGTAATACGTCAATCTGTTAGTTGGTCGGTTCTCCGAAACAACGCTTTGCTCCGGCTGACACAAAATCATCCTGCATGATATCAATACATTTAACAGAAATGTAAGGATTTCTGCAGAAATCCGATGGCCTGATGCCGGTTATCGCTGTGTCCAGCGTAAAGGATTCTGTGGCTTGCCCTTGTGACGAATCTCAAAGTATAGACCGGGCTTGCTGCTTCCACCACTTTTACCCATACTTGCAACTGTCTGGCCGGTAGCTACCCAATCGCCTTCCTCGACGAGTATTGACTCATTATGTCCATACAAACTTAAAAATGAGTCCCCGTGATCAATAATCAATAGTAGCCCGAAACCCCGCATCCAGTCAGCGTAAACTACTCGGCCATCGTACACTGCATGGATGTCACTGCCCAGTTCACCTGCCAGGATGATGCCTTTCCAGCGCAGATTTCCAATTTGTCGACGGGCACCAAAGCGGACGACGACATTAGCCTCCACGGGTAATTTAAGTTGCCCACGCAGCTCTTGAAAACTGGTACCGGTTCTTTCTTCATCCAGCAATTCATCAATAATTTCTCTCAATTTTTCGATCAGAGCCAGCAGTTCCTGCTCGTCATTATGCATACGCTCAATTTCCTGCAGATTTCCCGACAGCTCTTTACGCAAGGCCAACACGGCTTTTTTCTGTTCCTGATAGGCAAGTTTCAGGCTACGCCAGCGTTCATGCTGCAGATTGATAAGATTTTTTATTTCGACAGAACGTGCATGAATACCGGACTCCAGTGCCGTTAACTGATCAAGATGCTGATTTATTTTATGGATAGTCCTGACACGACTTTTTGCTAGATAGCGGTAATAGACCAGCATACGTGACACCACTGCAGGATCCTGCTGGTTCATTATTAATTTGATATATTCTTCATGGCCACTGACGTAAGCAGACCTGAGTTGCTGCGCAAGTATTTGCTGCTCAGCCTGCAAACTGGTGGCCGTCTCAATTTTTTTTGCCTGTAAATCTGACAATTCAGTATGTAAATCCTGTTTCCGCCTGTCCAGATCACGTAAATTACTATTGATTTCACTAATCCGTAGATCAACCTCTTTCAGGACGGCATCCTCATCCTGAAGTTTTGACTGCTTCTCCTGCATTACCTTCTGCAAAGCAGTTATTTTTTTCTTTAATTCAGCGAGCTCTGCTTTTTTCTCTATCACTTCGCTTTCTTCTGCAGACAGCACGCCCGGGAAAAGGCATAAACTGGACAATAACAGCAGGAAAAGGAGGCCTGAGAGCGGGATTGAGGCCAAAAAGGTTCGCATCAGATTAAAATTGGTCTATAATTATCTAGTAATATTGTAATGTAGCATGGATACCTCCATCGCAAGCCCTGAAATTCAAACGCGCGAGACAGTATTTTATGAATGATAAAGTAGAACTTGATGACATGATAATTCAGAGTGATGAAGACATTGACATAGCCTCTCGTGCATTGAAAGCAATGGCTCATCCACTCCGCCTGAAAATACTTTGCATACTCGGTACTACGCTGAATAAAAAGCATGAAATTAGCGTCCAGGACCTGGTGGAACGTGTCGGAACATCTCAAAGTAATATCTCGCAGCACCTGTCAATTCTACGTGACAAACACATCCTGGTCTCGCGCAAGGATGCCAATAAAGTATATTACCGCATCGGAGAAGAAAACATTCTGCACCTGATAGAAGCCATGCAGGAAGCCTTCTGCAGCGACACTTCGCGTTAACTCTGCGAGCACAAAAACTAGCTTACACTACAAAGTGACTCGTATTTACGCCGTTGTCTAAGAGTGGACTCATCTTTTTTAACCTGACAATATCAGGCCGCTAAACAACCTGTAGGTTAATACATATGGAATTTATTGCACAAAACTGGGTTCTGATAGCCGGAATCTCCTTCGTCATTTTCATGCTGCTGTTTGAACCACTGCGGTTGCGTATAAGCGGCATAGAAACAGCAACTGTGTTTGATGCCGTTTCACTGTCTAACCATGATGATGCTATTTTTGTTGATGTACGTGAACCCAAGGAAATAACAGGCGGTGTCATCAATGGCGCCTATCGGGTACCCCTTTCCAGTTTTGAAAAAAATGCAACGCAACTGGACAAATTGACAGACAAGCCGGTCATCGTCTACTGCCGCACAGGCAACCGCTCTATACACGCTGCAGGCAAGCTGAAGAAAAAGGGCTTCAACCGTGTCTATAATATGTCTGGCGGAATTCTCGCCTGGCAGAAAGAAAAACTTCCACTGGAAAGCTAGGGAACCTCTGATTTATTCTGGACGACATAGATTGCGATCTAAAATATTCAGATTTGAGGCGCGATGCGCACGTAATAGCCCGCTATTGCGTAGATTTGGAACGAAGAAGCTGCATATTTTAGACCTAAGATACAAGTTCATGAATAGATCAGAGGCTTCCTAGATGGCCAGAGTACGCATGTATTGCACCCGCTTCTGTCCATACTGCATTATGGCAACCCGCCTGTTAATTGAGAAAGGCCAGGAAATAGAAAAAATTTTTGTAGATGACGACCCCTCACTTCGAGATCACATGGTAAAAGAAAGCCACGGAAGAACTACCGTGCCGCAAATCTTCATCGATGGAAAGCATATTGGCGGCTACACCGACATGGTTCAACTTGACCACAATGAGACACTCGATTCATTGCTTGAAAATCTCTGATATTTGGACTTTCCATACCAGATAACAGAGAATACGATGCTGTGTTTTAACCAACGACACCAGGAACCCAATGAGCGAACAAAACGAAATCAGTTTTAACCTAAAAAAAGTATACGTAAAAGATATTTCTTTTGAATCCCCACTCAGCCCGCAGATATTTCTCAATGAGCAGGCTCCTGAGGTTGATGTGCAGATGAATATCACCCACAGCAAGCTGGAAGACAGCGATTTATATGAAGTTGTTCTGACCATAACGGTTACCGCAAAGGGCGGTGAAAGCAACTTCTTTCTTTGTGAGGTCCAGCAGGGCGGATTATTTGAAGTAACCGGTGCCGCAGATGAACTACCCATGGTACTGGAAATTGCCTGCCCAAATATCCTGCTGCCGTTCATCAGAGAAGCTATCTCTGATTTGGTGGGTAAGGGTGGCTTCCCGCAATTACTGATCAACCCGATTAATTTTGAAGCCCTGTTTCACCAGAAAATGATGGCTCAGCAGTCCGGACAAAAACCCAACTAAAAAGAAATACGATGACTAGTTCAGATGTGGCGCCACCTGTTGTTGTTATCGGTGCCGGCTCGTGGGGCACAGCGCTGGCAATGCATATTGCCAAAGACGGACGTAAAGTCTATCTCTGGGGGCATGAGCCAGAACAAATGAGGGCACTGGCTGCTGATCGCAGCAATGAGCACTTTCTCCCTGGCTTGCCATTCCCTGACTCACTTGAGGTCATAACATACCTGTCTGAACTGCCATCAACCTGCAGTCAGTTTCTTGTTGTTGTTCCCAGTCATGCCTTTCGCCAAACAATGCGGACACTGATGGATCTGCCATCACTTCCAACACGTGTAGCATGGGGAACCAAAGGCCTGGAAAAGGATAGCAGCCTGCTTATGAGTGATATCGCCACTGAAGAACTGCCAGCAGAGATCAACACTGCTGTTATTTCCGGCCCATCTTTTGCTGGTGAAGTCGCACGCGGAATGCCCACTGCGATTACTGTTGGTTCCAGGAACAGCGAAACCGCTGCAGAAGTAGCATCCTGGCTGCATCATCATCAATTTCGAGCCTATACCCAGGAAGATATGACGGGCATACAGATTGGTGGTGCTTTAAAAAATGTTATGGCCATTGCTGCAGGAATAAGCGATGGGCTGGGTTTTGGCGCCAATGCCCGTGCGGCTCTGATTACCAGAGGACTTGCTGAAATTACGCGCCTGGGTGTCAATTTAGGAGGTCAAACAGAGACCTTCATGGGGCTCTCAGGACTGGGTGACCTGGTATTGACCTGTACGGATGACCAATCTCGCAACCGACGCGTCGGCCTTGGCCTTGGCAAAGGGAAAACACTTCCGCAGATTATTGATGAGATAGGACAGGAAGTTGAAGGCGTTCAGTCTGCAGCGGCGTGCTGGGAATTATCGCGTAAACTGGACGTCCCCATGCCCATCACCGAGCAGGTTTATAATGTTCTATACCGTGGTTTACCCGCACTAAAAGCCGTACAAAACTTGCTGCATCGTGATCCCAAACACGAATAAGCACACGGATAGAGCGACACTTCTACGCCATCTACCTGGCATACTAATTCTTCCGTAATACGTAATCACATAAAACGTAAACCCTTTCCTCATGTTCCATATTGCGCTCTACGAACCACGCATCGCACCCAACACAGGTAACATCATTCGCTTAACAGCTAACAATGGTTGCCACCTTCACCTGATAGAACCTCTGGGTTTTGAGCTTGAAGACAAACAGCTAAGGCGTGCTGGACTGGACTATCACGACCTGACTAACGTTACACTACACGCTAACTACGATAAGTTTCTACAGGCGGTTGATGGACAGAGAATCCTGGCCTGTACTACCAGGGGTGATCAACACTACGACCAAATTGATTATGAAAGAGACGATGTACTACTTTTTGGTTCAGAAACTTCAGGCTTGTCCGAGGAGATTCACCAGAGTCTGGATCCTGCACAGAAAATAAGAATACCTATGCAGGCTGATAGTCGAAGCCTGAACCTGTCCAATGCTGTGGCAATTATTAGCTACGAAGCCTGGCGGCAGCTTGGCTTTACCGGTGGGCGATAAACCAGGACTAAGGGCTAAGAAAGCTAGAGGGGCTTTCTTTCTTCTTAAAACTAAGACTTACTGTTCACATCAATTCGATTTTTTCACAAACTTTGTCAATATCACAATCTGCTGTCCGTTCACACGACCCTCAATCTGTTCAGGGTTATCCGCTACCAGGGTAATGCCGCGTACGGCAGTGCCACGTTTAGCGGTAAAGCTTGCCCCTTTGACATTCAGGTCTTTAATCAACGTCACGGTATCACCAGCCTCAAGCACTGCACCATTGCTGTCGATGTGCTCAATGCTAATGTTATCGCTTTTTCCCTCGCCTGTAGCCTGTGCCCAGGTCAGGTCAGGTCAGGTCAGGGTATTTTCATCCAGATAAAGCATATCGAACAAATTTTGTGACCAGGCTTCAGTGCTCAGGCGTGGAAGTAGCCGCCATGCCATCACCTGCAAGGCGGGCACCTGGGTCCACATACTATCGTTAAGACAGCACAAGTGGCTGGCATCCATTATTTCTGGCTTGTCTACTTGCTCGCGACAGCTCTCACAAACAAGCATGCATTCATCCGCACTGCCATTTGAGTGAGGCGGAACTTCACCTCCCCCAGATCTTCTGTGACGCAACATAATTCGCATTTCGAGTCGCTGCGCTCAAATAATTCCTGTTCAGTTTTCATTTTTTTGTTTAAACAGGTTGCTTGACCACTGTCAGAAAGACAATCCCAAGCAATAGTAGTGTAGGCAGCTCATTAAACCAGCGATAGAAGATATGGCTGCGATTGTTTTTATCATCACGAAAATCAATCATGAAGATGCCACAGAAAATATGATAGATGACAAGTAAACAAACCAGTGCGATTTTAATAGTCAGCCAGGTACCGTTGAAACCATAGCCCAGCCACAGCCATGTACCAAAGACAATTGTCAGAATGGCAAGAGGAGTGACAAAGAAAAAAAGCTTACGCTCCATAATCTTTAATCGCTCACTTGTTGCTTTATCATCTGTCATCGCATGATGTACAAATAGCCTCGGCAGGTAGAACAACCCTGCAAACCAGCTAACCATGAAAAATATATGGAACGCCTTGATCCACAACATGATTTAACTCCTCTTATCAGGCAGCATTGCTGCGACTCGTTTTCGCATATCATTGATATTAATTGCACCGATATGGCGATATTCTATCTGTCCACGCGGTGATATAAGTAGC
>JBLYYR010000069.1:0-2802 GCA_048550195.1 Arenicellales bacterium | reverse complement strand
TTATTCATTCACCTTTCCCTATTGCTAACGCCCATATCAGCGGTCTATACGAGCGCAACCTGCTCCATTCGACGCCTGTGGACATAAACTTGCTGCAAGACATGACTAAATGAAAGCATAAACAAGAAATGCGGCGAATGCCGATGCCAGGATTCCGCCCACACGGCCATAGGGTTTTAACACAGACAAGGCCCACGTCATTCACCGCTTGAAATTACGTCGACCCATCAGTGCCAGAACGATTGCGGCAACAACAGAGAGCCAGCCAATAATCTCTATCGCAAGTGGAAACCTGGAAACGCTGGACTGATCTATTAATAAAGCACCAACAACCAGTCTTGCGACAACTGCCAGAATATGCAACTCCAGCCTTTCAATGTTGGTTCTCAGGAAGCCGAATATATATTCCGGATTTATTATAATGACGACCCCGGCCAGGAAAATCAGGGTAGCAATAATTAGTATCAATACAGTCAAAATCAGTACCTCTATTATTCAACCTGCATCTGCAATAGCTCTGACACCTCAAGTGAACCACCCACATCAAGAAAAGGACAGGCCCTTGCAATCAACAATGCCGCCTCCATGGAATCTGCTTCAATGACAGTAAAACCCGACATTGACGTTGTACTGCCAGAGGTTACGGTACCATCAGGATTGACTGTGCACGTATTTTTCATCGGATTGGCAGGACTAATTGCCGAGTCACCCAGTGAAGACAACCATTCCTTGTATTTGGCAAAATGTTGCTTGCCTTCCTCCGGGCTGGTTGGCTGATCGCCTCCCAGGTACGTAAGTATGTATTGGGGCATCACTATCTCCTTTATTAGCGGTAAACTGCGAACCTGGTGTGTAGCTTGCGTGATTGCATGCCATTGCCAGAAACTTATTTTTTGGATCCGTCCAGCACCGCCCTCGCCACGAGTTCTGACGACGCCGGGTTTTGCCCGGTAATCAAATTGCCGTCAGCAATGACATATGGATGCCAGTCATCGGCCTTTGAATAGTTCGCTCCTTTCGCCTTTAACTCGTCCTCCAGCAGAAAAGGGACAATATCTGAAAGTTGCACAGCATCTTCTTCAGTGTTGCTGAAACCGGTTACAGACTTCCCCTTCAACAGGGATGAACCATCCGGGGCATTGGCATGTCGTAGTGCAGCAGGTGCGTGGCAAACTGCAGCAACCGGCTTTCCGGAGGCATACATTGCTTCAATCAAAGCGATGGAATCTGGATCTTCCGCCAAATCCCATAGGGGTCCATGACCGCCAGGATAAAATACCGCATCGTAATCAGCCGGTGAAACATCAGATAATTTCACCGTATTCGCCAGAGCCGTTTGAGCGTCCCCGTCTCCCTTGAAACGTTCTGTCGCTTCTGTCCGGAAGTCAGGCTCATCACTTTTTGGATCCATAGGCGGCCGCCCTCCACGAGGCGAAGCCAGCGTGATCACAGCGCCAGCATCTGCCAGCACGTAATAAGGAGCAGCAAACTCTTCCAGCCAGAACCCGGTCCTGTTTCCCGTGTCGCCGAGTTGATCATGAGACGTAAGTACAATGAGAACTTTCATTCAGGTTTTCCTTTGTTATCGTGGTAATTATCCGGGTCTTCTACCTAACCCCGCCCATGGACCACGTGAACGAGGGTAGCAAAGTGAACACCGGATTGAAGGGGTGGCTAGTACTCATACTACACTATTGATCACCGCTCTTAGTCTGTCACCGCCAGCAGATGTAAGCAGCCATATGAATACACCGCAGTTCAGCAGCACCGTCATCCAGAATACGGAGCGGAATGACGGTTTACTTGACTTATGGCGTAACTTTTCCTGTGCCACAAGTGCGCCAGGCCAACCACCAGCCAGTGATAGCATGTGCAATGTACTTTCCGGGGTACGCCAGGCTCCTTTCCTGGCTGCTGTTTTGTCTACCGCATATATTATGAACGTGAGCAGGCTCGCGCCCGTATAAAGAGCGAGAACCAGTGGTGGCAACCTGCCCGCAAGTACAAAAACAGCGACGATGCCCAGAAAGGAAACAGCCACAATGACACGGAGTAAATCCTTTGGGTAATTACTCCTTTCGGGAAGTCGATCGCCCGCCAACGTGGCATTTTTAGCGCATGCCCGGCCCTTCTTGTCGGAAGACAATGCATAGGTCACCACCTGGTTAATCTCCGGGCGTCGCTTACGGTTGCCAAAGGCGGTGATATGAACGAAGACCTGTTTCCCTCCACTAGCAGGCGTGATAAACCCGAAGCCCTTCTCATCGTTCCAATTGGTGATCTTTCCTTTAGCGCGCATAGTGTTTGTCATGTCAGACTGACGCTCGCATCAGCCAACCGTTGGGTTCTTGTCGATATTTCAACTGCCTTGTCGATTTTTGACCATGCCTTACCGTCGGGGGAATCACGATAACACTGATTTTCCAGATCTACAGGTTACCCGATTTTTGAGTCCAGCCGGGCAAACCGGATACACACAGAAAGCACCGCAACTGTGCCAGTTCCTGTACCTCAGGATCGGTCAAATCGTTCATTGGATCTCTATCCCCAAACAACGTCTGCATTTGTCGGTACACTTCAAACCGACATCGAAGAAGCACCGGCGAAAGAAGCGGTTGGATTGAAGCAGTGATCAGGCGGAATGCTGTGCAAGTTTTTTAATCTCTGCATAAATATTTGAAAAGTGATCATAAATATCAACATCTGCATCATAGAACTGTTGATTACTGGCAATGTAGCCCGAAACACTGACAAGCAGTCGCCCGGTTTCCTTCGACATAATATCGGGTTGTGTCTTGAGCA
>JBLYYR010000068.1:0-3535 GCA_048550195.1 Arenicellales bacterium | reverse complement strand
GTAGTGGTTGGCGGGTACTTCTATCCACGTTTGGGTTTTATTGTCCTTGGGCTAATCACACTTTTTTTGATGCTGGCCAGTCAGCGTGGTCGGTTTTATTGTGGCTGGCTCTGCCCTATGGGAGCTTTTCATGAGCGCATTCTTTCCTTGGTCAGTCTGAAACATCCTATTCCACCACTGTTCAAATCGAGCTGGTTTCGATGGCTGCTTTTTGTGGCGATGATGAGCCTGATGGGTGTTCGTCTCGTTAGTGCGGGAGGCGATATTCAAGCCACCGGTTCTGTCTTCCGTTTTATGTGGATCGTCTCCACCAGTATCGCCATTGGCCTTGGGTTTTATTTTAAACCCCGCATCTGGTGTGCGATCTGTCCCATGGGCTCCATGCAGGGAATCAGCTCCATGAATACGTATCTGCTTACCGTGGATGATAACTGTGTCCAGTGTAAAAAGTGTCAGAAAGTCTGTCCTATTTCCACCTACCCCGGCGACTATAAACCTGAAACAGGTTCTGTCCATATACCCAGTATCGAGTGTCTACGCTGTTCCAACTGTGTTGCTAATTGTCCCCGAAAGTCTCTTTCTTTCGGCGATAGACAGAGAGCGTCTTAGAGTTATCTCTAACCAGAGGACAATGCGCTCTACAGAGCATCTGGTACTTTGGAATTTGATGTTGGCCAAGAGGTCTTATCTGTCTCCTGTACTGTAAAATCCGTGATAAATATGAGATTCAAGGCCAGGAATCAATGAGAGCCACACTAAACTGAGCCTCCAACTAAAAGGAAAACAAATAGGTGCCAATGGTGATATCCCTTCAAGCCAACAAGACAAAACTTGTTTGTACAATTGGACCCGCATCTGATTCGCCACAAATGATTACAAAAATGATTGACGCAGGAATGAATATTGCTCGATTGAATTTTTCACATGGGAGTTTTGAATATCACGGCAAGGTCATAAAAAATATCAGAGCAGCATCTAAGCACACTGGCAAGCGGATCGCTATTATGGCAGATTTGCCGGGGCCTAAAATGCGTATTGGGGAATTTTCTGACGACTCGGTAACACTTAAAAAGGACGCTAAATTCACCCTCAGGGTTGAAGACATAATTGGAACTGAAAACCGTGTTTCAATCAGCATGAAACAACTGCCCAGTGCTTTACATGAAGATAATGTCCTTTTTTTAAATGATGGTTTGGTTCAATTGGTAGTTGAACGTATCCAGGGTATTGAGATTCAGTGTCGGGTATTGATGGGGGGAGAACTGCGTTCAAAAAAAGGTTTAAATGTTCCTGGAATAAATCTTGGTACAAGTGCATTTACCAGCCGAGATAAAGAATGCATGCAGTTTGCACTTGAACAGGGAGTAGATGCGATAAGTCAATCATTTGTGTCGGACGCTCAGGATATTAAAGATGTGCGTTGTGCGGCTAAAGAGATTGGATATGATCCGTTTATAATTGCAAAAATTGAACGTGCCTCAATTTATGAGAAAATCGATGAAATTCTTGAACAGTGTGATGGCATCATGGTGGCAAGAGGTGATCTCGGAGTTGAGATTCCTATTGAGGAAATAGCAGTTGTTCAAAAATTTATCATTGCTAAGGCTAACCTTGTTGGCAAACCAGTCATCACTGCTACACAGATGCTTGAATCAATGACTCATAATCGCAGGCCTACCAGGGCGGAGGCAACAGATGTTGCTAATGCAGTATTGGATGGGACGGATTGTGTTATGCTTTCAGAAGAATCAGCGATGGGCGCATATCCCATAGAATCGGTCTTAATGCTTGCTAAAATATGTAAGGCAACCGAACCATGTCGTCTACAGGAACATTATAAGGGGGTAATTAAACCTCAGACGACAGGTTATAATCCAACGTTTGTTGATCATATCGCTGTCAGTGTTGAAAAACTTCTCAGTGATGTTAAAAATCCTGCTGCCGTTTTGATTCCAACTACAAGTGGCCACACCGCAACAAGTATAACTCGAGTGAGACTTCCTATTTGGATTTTAGCTGTAAGTTCTTCTGCCAAAACATGCCAGGAGCTTATGTTTTCATATGGGGTATGGCCTATTGAAAACGAAAAGCGGCCAGTTGACTGGACAGATTTTATAAAAGGACAGATTGAAAAGCTGCAACTCAAGGGAGAGCGTGTTCTCGCAGTCGAGGGTCCTTCTCCTGACAATCCTGACCGAAACCATAAGATAGAACTTATCAATTTGTAAATGGTTAGATATTCCCTGGCAGTCCTCAGTTAGAAATCATGCCCACAGGCTAAGATTATTCCTGATATGTTACTTCCTGCAACTGATCACCGAACTTAATATTGCCAATACACACCTCTTCAATTTGAAAGAAAGGGTTCTTCGGAACGTATCAGGAAGAAGGTCAATTTTATGTATACTGACGACCTGTTGATCTTGCCACTATCAATCATTCAAGACACAACAACTATCATGATGATATTCCCACAGAAGGTTGACTATGCTGGATTATCGGTTAGTTTTTCTTGATAATGGCAATCCCCAAAACATACCAATGATTCTAATAGTTAAGGGTGTATATTATTACCTCTTCAAACCATCTCATTTGAAACCGGAGACCTAAATGAAACGTTTAACAGCACTATTTGTCGTTTGTATATTCGGTCTGTTTGCAGGATGTATGAAAATTGATGCTAGATATAGTTATGATAATAAAACCAATTTCTCTACACTAACAACGTACGAATGGATGCCGGGGGTACAAGAAAGCTTCAGCAGCAAAGAGTACGCAGATTTATATCAGGAGGTTATGGACACTCAGCTATCATCAAAAGGTTTTAAACTTAGTTCAAAAGATCCTGATTTTCTGATTCGAACCTCACCATCAAAAAGGTTTTCAGAGGTGTATATGACCCTGTATGGAGAGGTTGAGTTCCACAGCGGTAAGATTGTTGTAGAGATCTTGGATGCCAAAACCAATAAAATAATCTGGGAAGGTATAGCAAGAGCCTATGTGTCTGAAGAAGATAAACCGGACGAGGTAAAAAGAGGCATCTCAAAAGGCGTCGAAAAACTCATGACAGGTTTTCCTCCTTCTCTATAGTCTGGACTCAGAATAATCTTGTTGCCCGCCTTTCAGAACTCTCCAACAGGGGGATGCATGATGATATGTTTAGGATTACGAATAGGTATAGTGGGTAGCCGATGCTTTGGTTAGGTCAAAGACTGGGTGAAGAAAAAGATCAGACGACACCTAACGTATTCCAGAATACGCCGTGGCTTCGGCTGGGACGCTAAGGAGTAGGGCTTTTGGTCGGATACAGGCTTTTAAGTGCCGCGCCAGCCTTCGACCCTACCTGTCAGGGGCTGGGGGGTAAATTCCACCGGGCTACTCGACTCTATCTGGATATAAATATGACGAACCAGAGATAACAACTTGTCAGCTTAGATAGTTTACAACAGTTATGAAGAAATAGGACTCTCAAAACCCTCTGGTTTTAGCACTCCCACAGTACAATTAACCCGCTGGATAATCTCTTCAGCTGAAT
>JBLYYR010000067.1:0-24513 GCA_048550195.1 Arenicellales bacterium | reverse complement strand
TTACCTTTTGCTGGAATAAAAACTTTCCCGGTGGGCTGGTACCGGCGAAAACGACCGAGGCGGGTGGAAAAAGTAATCAAAGCCGGACTAGCTTTACCGGGGTCGTTGAGACTGTGCGACAGAAGTTTACCCTGTTCAACGCGGAGGGTGTTCCACTGCGTGCCACTGTTAACCTTACTCTGCGTGAATATCGAACTTTGCCGGAGCAATTAAAACAACTCAATCGTAACTCACCAGACAGAACGCATAGTCACCCGCTCCACGCTTCTGAAACCTTATCCTCACTCGCCGGGAAATACTGGCAGCGCAGTCATGCCTGGCGTTTTATCGCCAATGAGAATGATATTGAGGACCCACGCAGAATGAAGGTAGGACAAACACTGGCGATTCCAGCGATTACCAGGGGTAGAAACTGATGGATGCTATTGCACTGGAAACCGTATCAAAGGACCAGTCCGGGGGCTTTTATGTGCCTGAATTCGAGATCAGAATCGCTGGTCAGGGTGTACCGGAATATATCGCACGAGATGTCCTGGAGCTGACTTATACCGATAACATTGAAAAGATGGACAGCTTTCAACTGACTGTCAACAACTGGAACCCCGAGACCAATGATTTTAAATATATCGGTGCAGAAAACTCTGGCATCGACAGTGAATCGAATGCTGATCTGAGTAGAGTCTTCGAACCCTGTTCCACCGAGGTGGATATTATTATGGGTTATGTCGGCTACCGCCATACCATGATGAAAGGCTATTTCACCACTATGGAGCCCAGCTTTCCTTCCAGTGGTGCCTCAACTCTCGCAGTACGAGGATTCAATGCCTTGCACAAATTGCGTCGTAAAAAATACGAGCAGGGTTGGGTAAATAAAAAAGACAGTGAAATTGCACTGGAAATCAGCAGAGCAAATGCACAGACAAATTCTTCCAGCAGTAGCGGTGAAGGCGATTGCACTCCTCAACGTGAGAGTAATAAACGTTTCCCTATTCCGATGATAATTCCCGATGGACAGGATCAACGTGAGCCATCAATTGAGTTTATTGCACAAAATAATGAATTCGATATTGATTTTTTATGGCGCCGTGCTCGCGAACGCGGCTATGTAATTAAGGTAATAACTGAAGAAAATTCGACTACCGGTGAGTTAGAAGAGAAGCTCTATTTCGGCTCTCCCAGAGATGAAACAGAGCCACCAAAATATGAACTGGAGTGGGGTAAATCTCTGGTTGATTTCAAGCCCACCATTACTACCGCAAATCAATTCAAGTCAGTCACTGTGCGAGGGTGGAATAGAGAAAGACAGGAAGAAATATCAGTTACAGTGGATCTTAACGATGATGAAGTGAGGAGAGTAAACCCGGATTTACATTGCCTGATTCAACACTGTGATGCGCGTGAAGAAGATGTGGTGGATTTACCTGTATTCAGGAGAGACGAGGCAGAGAGAAGAGCTAGAGCACTTTTACTGGATCAGACAAGGGAGATTGTAAAGGCCTCAGGTACCACCGTCGGTTTACCTGAACTCAGAGCCGGAAGCAGAATACAAATAAAAGGCCTTGGTACCCGAATTAGTGGAGAGTACTTCGTTACTGAGAGCACCCACACTATCAACAATAGCGGTTACATCACGAAGTTTAAGGCACGTCGCGAACAACCGGCACAAGGAGCGCAATAATGAATCAGCAGATGTCCGGCGTAGTGATCGCCAAAGTTACCAATCCCGATGACCCGGACGGACAAGGTCGGGTAGAAGTGAATTTCCCATGGTTGTCGGAAGAGAACAAACGTTGGGTATCTGTCGCGTCAATTATGGCTGGCAATGATAGCGGGGCATTTTTTATGCCGGTAAAAGATGACGAAGTGCTTGTGGCCTTTGATCAGGGTAATTTTGATCATGCTTATATCATAGGTTTTATGTGGAACCCCGTGCATGCAGCCCCTTCTCAGGACTCTCGCCAGCGCATGATCCGGTCAAAGAATGGGCACACAATTCGATTTGTTGATTCAACCCCGGTGGCCGGCAATAAGGGCGCACTAATCATTGAGGATGGGCACGGAAATACCATAACTATGACCAATACAAGTCTGCGTTTTGACTGCCTCGGCAGGATCGAAATACAGGGTGTCTCCGTCTCAATTCAGGGAAGGGAAGTGATGCCTGTTGGCGGTATGATATAGAGAAAAATTATGGTTGAAGCTAAAGCAAATATTGATGTTGATCTGCCGGATAGCTTACAGAAAAAGCTGGCTGCAGCGACGTGTTATGAGATACCCGAATTAAAGATTCCATCGATTAGTTTGCCCACTGGTGGAGTGATTAAAGCTGTCGGTGAATTTACTGATCGAGTTCCCTCTGAATGTGCGCTGAACATGAATCTCCTGGTGCAACTGGGGCCAATCCTTGCGAACCTGCATTGCATAATTAAGATAATGGGTGTTATTGAACCACTGCACGGTGTCGCAGATGCCATGAAGTCTGCCGACGTATTAAAAATTGCCGAGGCAGCGCCGGCACTAGTTGAAGCGCTGGGTACATTAATTAATGATTGTGTCCTCAAACTAACGGTTCCGCCATTGGGCATCGCCTGTTTTCTGGCCAGTATTCTAAAGCTGATTGTCAAGATTCTTAGTTGTATGGTTGACATGCTGGCCAGCATGGTTTCCCTGATTACTGACCTGTCTTCCCATCTAATCATTGCGAACAAGGAAGGTAACACCGCCCTCGCTGCAACGCTGGAATGTAGTCTGAAGAACGCACAGACCTCAACCAATAATTCCATGGCAGGGCTGGATCCCATCACTGCTGTCCTGGAAATGATGACACCGTTGTTGGCAATGGCCGGACAGGATCCAATACAAATGCCATCTCTTGATCAGCTTGAATCCGTTGAACAACTTGAAAATGCCATGGAAACTTTGGAAGAAGTCGTGTCTGCCATCGAGCTAGTGGCGGACACTCTGGCAAGTATGTGTGAATCATGAATTCGCAGAAAGACAATACTCGAAAATTTTTAGGTGTTGGCTGGAAGTTTCCTTTGCAGGTAGATGCCAGGGGAAGAATTTCTTCTGTCCGATATGAGCAGAGAATTGAAGAATCTCTGTACCTTATTTTATCCACAGCCCCGGGTGAACGCGTGATGATGCCCAAGTTTGGATGTGGTATGCACGATATGGTATTTGCACCGAACAACGCCGCTACGCGGACATTAGTTGTCGATCTGGTACTCCGTGCATTAGTTGATTACGAACCGCGTATTGATGTACTGAATGTCAATGCAGAGACATCAGAGGGTCAGGCGAATCTGTTATTGATCCGGGTGGATTACCGGATTCGCAGCAATAATGCTATCGCCAATCTGGTTTACCCGTTTTACATCACGGAGGGAAGCTAATGTCATTGAGCAGTGAGTTCCCGACGATTGATGACCGCACGTATAGTGATATTGTTGATGAGGCGAGAGCACGCATCCAGCGGTATACCCCGGAATGGACTGATGTAAACGAATCAGATCCCGGTATGACCATGGTTGAATTATTTGCCTGGCTTACTGAAATGCAAATCTACCGTCTGGGAAAAGTGCCTGAGCTCAATTATCTAAAATTTCTTGAGCTTATCGGTATCGAGCTAAACACAGCAAAACCTGCCAGTGCCCAGTTGTTTTTTCCCATCGAAGACGATTATACGGACTCATACGTTGTCATACCGGCGCGCACACAGGTTAGTACTGAAGAGCCGGACGAGGACGGTGACATAATATTTGAAACAGACCATTCACTGATTGCCCTGACAGCAAAGATGGATGCAGTGATGCTCAGCGACAGCAGTCATGTACGTGATGTCAGTATCGAAAATGAAGCAGCGGATGTCAGTTTTTCTCCATTCGGGAAGGGTGCAAGTGTAGGTAATGCAGTCTACCTGGGGTTTGTTCCCACGCTGACCTTTCCAGCAGTTTCTTTCACTTTGACTTTCTGGTCAGCACGAGACAACAGTGGTAGTGCACTGGAATGTAATGGCGCAGTTTCTATCAACCGTTCACAGGTGCAATGGGAATATTGGGATGGTCGTGAATGGCGAGGCATGGTGCAGCTAAAAGACAGTACTGGTGGTCTGGAAGTCAGTGGTGAACTTGTATTGCAGCTACCTGTCGATGAGGAGTTTGTCGCACTGGAATTATCGCCAGTTGATGGTGAGCGATACTGGTTACGAGGTCGTTTGCTTGCTGCAGATTATCAGCAGAGCCCAATGTTATATGCTGTGAGAAGCAACACGGTTAGTGCAACCCAGGCTGCAACGATTGCCGGTGAAGTAGTAGGTGGCAGTGATGGTCAACCAGACCAGTTGTTTTACCTGAATGATAAGCCAATACTGGATGGGTCGTTAAAGCTAACCATCGATGAAGGGCTCAGTGATCAGCAGGAACAATGGCTGGAAGTCGATGATTTTTTTAGCTCCGGCCAGAATGATGCGCATTATGTCTTGAACCGAAGCAGTGGTGAAATTCGTTTTGGCGGGGTTGGTAAGCGTGTGCCTCTAGCGAACCCCAACAAGCGCGTAAACATCCTTGCCGAGGAATATCGGGTCGGGGGTGGCAGTCGAGGCAATGTCGGGGCAGGTGAAATAAATAATCTGTTGAGCCAGGTTAAGGGAGTTGAGAGTGCAGCCATAGGAAATTTATTTTCAGCCAGCGGCGGTACCGATGAGGAAACACTGGAACAGGCTAAATTGCGGGCACCACTTGCTCTGAAAGCACGTGATCGAGCAGTAACTGCAGAAGATTATGAGCTCCTTGCAAAGCAGGCCGCCAATATAGCGCGCGCTCATGCGCTACCCCTGTATCACCCTGACTTTCCCGGAGTCGAAGTTCCGGGTGTCGTCAGTGTTGTAGTGGTCCCTGATATAAAAGGCATCGCACCCGTCCCGACTGCCGGTACCCTGGCGGCGGTGCGATGTTATCTGGATCAAAGGCGTACCTTGACCTCCGAGCTGTACGTATTGAAACCCGTTTATCGCACAGTAACAGTGGAGGCAGAAGTGATAGCAGAGAATGATGCTGACCTTGCTGAGCTTACCGAACGATTGCTGCAGACACTAAACGATTATCTTCATCCACTGAAAGGTGGAGAAGAGGGATGTGGCTGGAAATTCGGCGGTGATATTTATTATGCCCGTTTATTACATCGAATGATGGTGTCAGGCGTATTTCGACTGGGCCAGGTAAAAATCACTCTTGATGGTGAGCTACAAAAAGCATGCACCGATATATGTATCGATGCGCATGCGCTGCTAAAAAGTGGTCAACATCAGATTAACGTTGATTATGATTATTCAGGTGGCGTCTGATGAGCATCGCGGAATATTTACCATCCGTTCCCCAGCCGCCTCATGATCCCAGAACATGGGTATTAAACAAACAGGCAGGCTGGCGCATCGCCAAATATGAAAAAGTTGTGGAAGATCAGAATGGTTCACTTTCTCTGCTCAAGCAGAAAAGTAAAGAGTTTGTGAATGATCTGGTCATACCAGCCAATGTCGTATTTGACGGTCAGGACATCTGGCTACTGGATAAGAATGCTACGCTGCTGAAACGTTTTGATGGCTGCCAATGCCGTTTTGAAGTAGTGCCATGCATTGGCGGTAAGGGAGAAGGGCTGCGTAAATTAAGCACCCCAGGCGGGATAGCAATACATTCTGGAAACCTGTACCTCTGTGATACAGGAAATCATCGTATACAGGTGATCGACCTGTACGGCTGGACACTCAGGAGTGTCTGGTTAAGCCCTTCAGGTTTAGTTCAAAACTGGCAGCCCGTTGAGGTGGTGATTGACAGTCAACAACGGTTCTGGATTCTGGACCATGCCAATAAGGCCCTGCTGCTGTTTAGTTGCTACGGAAGTTATCTGGCAAAAGTTGATGCTCCCGGCGTGGTCAGTCGGCTGGTAACGGATGTTAAAGGGGAGCCTTATTTCTGGCTGGATAATGGCGAGCAATACCATCTGTCTGTAAACAAGGACATGTTGCCGATTGCGACGATGCAGGAGGACGCAGGGCCTCTACTCAAAAAGCTGCCTTTCCCGGTTCGGTCAGGAAATATCAATTTATCTGCGTATTGCACTTCCAGCGACCCGGATATCTGGTTCGATTCCCACGGAGAAAGAAAGAACAAAAAGGAGATACCCGGTTTGCCTGTCATCTCCTATCCTGCTAGCGGTCTGGTGATTACAAATGCCCTTGATAGCCAGCGCAATCAATGCCTGTGGGACCGCATAGAACTGCAGTGCCAGCTCGCTGAGGGGACACGGTTGCATATCAAAACCTACACATCCGAGTTGCATCAGGATGAAGGTGAGATCTTCGCTCTGGACGATAGCCGCTGGCAGTCATTTATCACTTTCAATAGTCGTTCTCAAAAAACCCGTAAGCATCGGGATGGTCTTGTTCGTTCTCAGCCCGGTCGATTCCTGTGGCTGAAGATATATTTTGAAGGAGACCGGACGAATACACCGATACTGGAACAGCTAAATCTGGATTATCCTCGTATTAGCCTTCGCCGTTACCTGCCGGGTGTGTTTGGTGTGGAGCCCCTATCTACAGATTTTACAGACCGTTTTCTGGCGATCTTTGATCGTGGCTTCCGGCAAATCGAGCAACAAATTGATCAACAGGCCAGTTTGTTTGACCCAATGTCTGCACCAACGGGCACCAAAAACAGAGATTTTTTGACCTGGCTTGCCAGTTGGGTAGGGGTGCAATTTTTCCATGGTTGGTCAAGTTTACAGAAGCGCCAGTTTTTAAAGCAGGCATCACAACTCTTTACACTACGCGGGACACGAAAGGGCTTGATGCAGCAGTTGCTCTGGTATGTGGGCATTGCCGACCTGAACAGCACACCCAGGAAAGCAGAATGTGCTCCCTGCACAGAACCCGCTGCACCAAAATGGAATGTGCCAGAGATGGTTCTGGAACATTTTTATTTACGACGCTGGATGTTTCTTGGTGCTGGCAGGTTGAGTGAGCAGGCCACGCTGTGGGGTGAGAAATTATTGGGAAAAAGCCGACTGGACAGTCGTGCAATCAATGGCGTGACGCGTCTGAATAATGTGAAAGATGCTTCTCGTGATCCGTTTCATTTCCATGCGCACCAGTTCAGCGTATTTGTACCGGCGTCCTGCGCCAGTACTATCGCTAAGAAGAATGCAATTAAAGATCTGGTTGAGCGGGAAAAGCCCGCCCATACACAGGCAAATATTGTTTTTGTGAAGCCCCGTTTTCGTATTGGCATCCAGTCGATGATTGGCTTTGATTCAGTTATTGGACGCTTGCCTGCGGGCGTGTCATTGCAGGATATGCACTTGGGCCGAGCGACAGTTTTGACATCTGATACAAATCCGCAATCGACAACACGTATCGGCAGCGAGTCCAGGATTGGACAAACAACATTGATGAAATAGGCAGCAGAAAGAGGCAAACAATGAATAAGGGAAAAGGCATCACAACACATTGTCCGAAATGCGAAACCACATCATTTAGCCGGAATAGTTACTTTACCGGGAAGCTGATGCTGGAACGTGATTTTACCGATGAACAGCGGTATTTCAGAGATAAGATTCGCTTGCATCACCAGCGTCTGCACGGTACGGGCATTGTCTGTGGCCTGCAGGTGCTGCCACACGAAAATGAGACTTGCCGGGATCGTTACGTACTACTTGATGCGGGCAGTGCCATAGATTGCTGTGGCCAGGACATACTGGTTGCTGAGCAGGAGACGATTGATCTATATGCGTTTCCTGAGCTAAAAAAACTGATAGACGAAGCGGATGCAGACACACACACTCTGCAATTGTGTATCCGATACCGTGAGTGTGGTACTGAAGAAATCCCTGTCCTATATGATGATTGCAACTGCGATGATAATAGCTGTGCCCCCAACCGTATACTGGAAAGTTATGATGTTGATCTGATTATTGATCCTGAAATGAAATCAGATGATTTGAGTGCAGAATCACAGCCCACAATGGAATGGGCCAGTACCATAAATATTGCCAACGCCAGCGTGGTTGCGGTTGATGAAGCCAATAATCGAATATTTGTTGC
This sequence comes from Arenicellales bacterium, assembly GCA_048550195.1. Classification (GTDB taxonomy): domain Bacteria; phylum Pseudomonadota; class Gammaproteobacteria; order BMS3Bbin11; family BMS3Bbin11; genus BMS3Bbin11. The sequence goes on along the minus strand of JBLYYR010000067.1, from coordinate 16,418 downwards.
AACCGGAGATGAGTCAGGCACACTCCATCAACTTAGTGCCCTGAATCACAATATAGAGTCATCAGTCCCTATCGGAGGGAAAGCACTGGATATCGCATTATCTGCCAATGGTGAGAAATTGTTTGTCATTCTGCATCGCGATGGCGCAACTGATGACGATAAGCTGGCACTTAAAGTTTTTGATGTCTCTACTGACGACAGCCTGAATACTGCCGTGCCACTGGATGGTGATGTACCAGATAGTGATGATAAGGGTGAAACCCATCTTGCAGTGGCGGCTGGTGATCGACTGCTGGCTATGATTGGTGGTCCCGGCAAGGTTATATCCTGGGCATCTGGGTTTACTGATCCTACTGCCCCTGATCGCAATGTCGACCTGCATCCTGATTTACTCTCTATCACATTAAGCAGTGATGGCAAGCGTGCCTTTTTATCACGCATCGGCAACGGGATATTTGAGCTGGATCTGGAAGCAGCTGATTTTTCACCGACTGAGACCCTGGTAAGTGGCATTACCCCAGCGGGAATCGCAACCATACCCACCACAGGTACATTGCGTCATGCTGTGCTCGATAGTGCGAGTGGTAATGTACTTGGGATAGTGAATTTACAGGCAGCAGCGGCCGATATACTCGAACATACCGTTGATCTCACGCATAAACCGGTTTCGCTGGTCATTTCAGATGGCGGTCACTGGGCCTGGGTACTCGAAGACGATGGCACAAATAATTACCTGCAGCCGGTCAATCTTACTCGATTGAAACAGGGACAGCCTGATGTGACGGGAACCCCGATAAAAGTCGGCATCAATGGTGACCGATTAACGCTTGCGAAGAATGATTCGCGTATCTATCTGCCGTGGCCGGATGATATCGCTGTTGCGGACAGTGGTGGTGTCGCGGTTATCGATATTACTGATAAGGACTGTTTGGCCAGCTTATGTGAGCCACACCCATGCCCCAGTTGTGATACGGCTGATTGCCTGGTTTTGGCCACCATACCCGAATGGACACCTGGTGATTTCATTCAGGCATTGAGTGACAAACCGGAAGAAGATTTACCCGATAAAACAGCATGGATAGATAACCGGCTGGACCGGAAGATTTTACCCAGTACACAGGATATAGCTAACGCGCTTAAATGCGTGATTGAAAATTGCTGTGGAGATAGCGGCGGTGGCAGCGGTTTGCAGGGACCGCCGGGAGAAAAAGGCACGGATGGTATTGATGGTCTGCCCGGGGTAAATGGGACCAATGGCACTAATGGTACTAATGGCACCAATGGTGTGGATGGCATAGGGATTGACCCCGATCTTCCACATATTTGTGAAATTAGCTGGCCGCATGCGGGCGAGATAGCGCCGGGTGAGTTGGAAGAAAATGGTTTGGTTATTGCATTTGATAGCCCGGTGACTAATGGCGATCTTCATCAAATCAGCATCCAGGTGCTGGTTAATGCACTTCATCGAGAAGCGCAGATTAACTGTTGGTGTGATGCCAAGGTTCAAGGCCTGCGTGGGTTGCAATTAAATGAGCAATGCAACATTAGCAAAGGGATAAAAAAAGAGTTTAATCCGATAGCCGAGCCAACGGCAGAAGTAGATGGGGTTAAGGTGACATTGGATATCAAGTATTTAATGAGTATGAAGGATTTGTCTATGCTTCGCGTGCTTATTAATGGTGACTTTATTCGAGGTAAACATCGAAAAACAGGGGAAAGGGTGGGGCTGGATGCCGATCACCTGCCACCGTGGTTGTCTACACTAGGTTCGCCACCTGACACAAAAACAGGTGATGGTATTGAGGGGGGTACCTTCGAGAGCTGGTTTAGCTTGAAGTCGGTTAATTCAGACTCAATCAATTTAGCTACCGGACCTGCGATTCTCGACGTGATTGGTGATTCGGCTGACACCCGACTGGCGGCTGAAAATATCGTCAATCACGGCTGGTTTTCATCATGGGCTGAAGTTCTTGCGGTAGATGAAATCGGGCCCGCAAGATTAAAGAAACTTAAATCCCATTTCAAACTGGATTAATGGAGGAAGATGATGGCAACTACGATAAATACTGGCGGTTATGCTAAGGCACGAACCCCATCACGCTCTCTATGTAATCCTGAGCCTGAAGAATGTCCCACCTGTGGCGGTCTTGAATGCCTGTGCCGGCCCCGTTTTTTTGCCGGCCAGTTGCTGACTGAAGAAAATCTGAATCAGTTAAATCAGTACATCATTAAGAAGAACCAGCTTCATAATCGGTATTTGCATGGTACCGGTGTGGTCTGTGGCCTGGAAGTAAGCTGTGAACCCTGTGATGACAAACGTGTTCGGGTTTCAGAAGGTTATGCATTAAGTCCCTGTGGAAATGATATTGTAGTTTGCGCTGAAGACAGTGTCGATATTTGTGAACTGATTAAGGATTGCCGCAGCAAAGAACCTCGTGATTGTCGCCCTTATGCCAAGCCAGATAAAAATTGCAAAGGAGCAGAAGAGACATGGCTGCTGGCAATTTGCTATGAAGAATCGGCCACCCGCGGGATCACTGCGTTACGGGCTTCTGGTAGCGAGAATAAATGTTCTAATAATTCACCCAGGGGGGCACCACCGCAATGTGAACCTACACAGATCTGTGAAGGTTATCGCTACCGATTGTTTAAAAGTCCGAAAGATGAAAGACGGAGATTACTAAGAGAACGGATGGATGGGGATTTTTCTTTCAACAAATTGAAAGGGCCTTTCTATGAACGCCTCATGTGCTGCCTTGAACCACTGCTGGTGCTTTATAAAAATGCAATAAAAATGCCTAAAGAACAGTGGCTACAGAATTGCTGCAAAATAAAAGCAGAGCTCAGAGAAATTATTCTTCAGCATAGCAGTGGCAACTGCGAATTACTCAGGCGACTGGATTGTATTCAATGCGAGCAGCAGTTTCATTCCAGTGTGAATGGGACGGCTAAGGATGTAGTGGCTCATTTATTCCTAATAGGAATGCAACTACTGGTCGACTGTATATGCAACGCATTGATTCCTCCATGTCCTGATCCTGCATTTGATGATTGTGTCCCCCTTGCCGCCATAACAGTAGTCGGGAGCAATTGCAGAGTTAAAAAAGTGTGTAACTGGACAGAACACAGGAAGTATGTGATCACCATGCCAACACTTAAATACTGGTTATCTATATTCACCCGGGGCAAAAGTATAAGTGGCGTGCTTGAGAAATTATGCTGCGATACAAAAGGTTTAATGGATGTGTTCGACCCTTGTGCAGGAGAAAAAATACCGGCGCATGAAGAACCGATAAATGTTGAAAATGAGATAACCGAAGAAAAAAAGAAAGAATTGCTTGATGGAATTGATATGCAATTGTTTCTTGATCAGCAAGATAAGAAAGAAAATCAGGAATATACAGAAATTGCATGGAAAGCTTTTACTCGAGAGCGCGGAAGTATGTCGTTGAAGACTCTTATGCAAGGTTTGTCTGGAGACTCTAAAGACGACATTCAGCCCCTGCTGTCTGAAGTGGAGCGCAACAACCCAGGCGAATTTCTTATGATGAATATGCTGGTGCAGCCCTTCATAAAAAGCTTTATACCTGAAAAAGATTTCTTTAAAGCAGATTCAGAACTATTTACAGATATCATAAAAGAAAATGTCGGGCATGCTGATCCATCAAAATTTAATCTATCAGAAATTCAGGCGGAAATGAAAATGATGAAGCTTACGATGGATAGCCAGGCCTCCGAAATCAAGAAATTACGAAGCAAGATTAACGGAAAGAATTAAGGGAGTGGAGTGATGAGTCAAAAATATGCCGAACGCCCTCATTTCTACGAAGGCCAGTACCTGGGTGCAGATGATTTTAATAAACTGCAGCAGTATTTAAATGATAAGCAACGAAGGCATGCGCTGGGTATGCATAGCTGGGGCATCGTCGCTGGTCTTGAATTGACAGAGCAGGTGATTGGCAGTGACACAGTTGTATACTTGCAGCCCGGTTATGCTGTCGATGGATATGGGCGAAGTGTCAGCGTAAAAGAGCCGTATCAGATGCCACCAGACCTGTTTGGAGCTGAATCTAATGGACTGGTGAAAGTCTGGTTGCGTATAAAGGAAGAAAGTCAGGCTCAAAATCGTGTGTCATATGATGCTTGCTGTGATGAAGATTGCTTTGAAAGCGTTGTGGAGACCTTTGTTGTCGAAGCTGGGGATAAGGGCTGGCTGGATTCGAGGCATTCAGGCGTAAATGTTGCTGGAAACCATATAGAAGATCCACGAGAGGTAATAGATGAATCTGGGGATGTTGTGTCAGCAGTTTGTGATGCCAGTATAAGCTATCAGGAATTTCCAGTCTCTGACGACTTGCCTTACTGGTACATCCCTATTGGCATGCTGATGTGGACTGGCAGCAAGTTCCAGGGTCGATCAGTCGATCAGCTAATCTCATCTCGTGCTTTTCGCCGAGCTGCAGGCCTGATAGGTGAAAACCTGTTTGCATCAGACGGCTTATTAAGGCTAAGAGCGCGCACGTCAGAAATAAAAGAAGGTCAGACGGCCGATGAGGTGTGTGACGATCTTGCGATACATGCTAATGATGTAACGAAAGATGGAGATGATTTCGGGATTAATGAACTGGTCTGGATAGAAGGAGATCTACGTATTACCGGCGATGCCCGATTGTTTGGCAGTCGTCTCGAATTTCGGCAGGATGATGGCGGTGATAGTCCGCCGCTTTATGCACGTCGTGGTGATCCAAATGAGAGTGACCTTGAAATAACCTTAGGGAAGGATGACGCTACGCCCGTAGAGAAAGGTGCAACTCGTTTTGTCATTGGGACTGAAACGGAAGTCGATTCAAAAATAGAAATTGAGGGTAAGTTTTTTGTTACAGCGGAAGGTAAGGTCGGCATTGGCACGGGAGAACCGCAGGACTGGGATAAAAATGCTAATTCACTTGTCATCAATGATGATGGCAAAGTTGGACTGACGATTGCAGGCAGTGAGTATGGCAGTATATTTTTTGCAACAGGCTCCGAAGACGCAAAGCTTCGCCGTGGAAGAGTGGGGTATGACCATGGTGAAGACAGCCTTGTGCTGGGCGCCGGGAATAAAAATTACCTCTGGCTATCAGATGAAGGCAGACTGGGTATTCGAACAAAAAACCCATCCGCACCACTCCATATAATTGATGGTACGGATGTAACGCTCGGAGACAACACAGGTTATTTACTACTAGGTGAGACCTCTAAGAAAAATATTGTCATGGATAACAATGAAATCCAGGCGCGTAAGGCTGGTGCGGTTTCAACTTTACACCTCCAGGCAGAAGGAGGCAGCGTGCAGTTCAGTACACACCAACAAATTAAGAATCAGGTTATCATTACTAATGATGGACGAATAGGGATAGGCACTGAAAAACCAGAAATACCCTTGCATATCAAAAATGGTACAGATGCAGATAAAACAGGCAGTTCTGGTTATCTTCTTATGGGTGAGCTCAGTGCTCGAAATATGGTACTTGATGACAATGAAATTCAAGCGCGGAACAATGGAAATGCTTCAACCTTGTATTTGCAAAGGGAAGGAGGAGATCTAAAATTTGGAACGAATGGTAAATTTTATGCTGTTGGTTCAAGGCAAGGTGGAATTCATATACTAGCAGGTCGTATATCTGCCGCTGGCAGTGTAGCTAGCGGGTCTGGATTTCAGAGCAACCCTCCAACGACTTCTAATAACAGAAGACATTATCATGTTACTTTCTCCACTGCCTTCAGTAGTGCACCCGCGGTGATTGTTTCGGCCAGCGATCCATCTGTCTGGGAAGATAATATTGCCAATGCTTACAAAATTACCAATGAGGGTTTCTTCGTATCTATAACAGATGACACCGATAACAGTGATAATAATCCAGAGAGTTCAGAATTCAATTTCATAGCAATAGGCACTTAAGGAGATGAACCTGTGAAGATAAAAATCGAAGCCCGCATCAAGGAATTACAACAGGAACTCGAATCAGGGCGCAACGCCCTGGCTGAGTTAGAGTCACGAACTGCCGAAGTAAGAAGTCAAATGTTGCGCATCAATGGTGCTATACAGGTGCTTGAGGAACTACTTTCTGAGAGTGAATCATCAGAAGTAGCAGACCCCCCTCTTAAATCAGTCAATCAGTGATGTCGTGCTTGAGGATAGCCTACAAATCAATCGACTGAGCAACCAGTATTTGCTGGCCGAGTCGGCGACCTCGGTTAATACCGATAAAAAGCGCTTAGACAGGATGGCAACCGAGCAGCTGGCCAACATATTAAGCCAGGCACTTGCTCCACTGCTCACCTGTAAACCCGGGCTGGTACTGCTGGACAAGCTGGAATGTGAGCTGACGCTTGACTCTACCCTTTCAGATCAGGCTATTGTTGACTCATGGGTAGCAGAAATCACACGAATATTATCAAGGCGTCTACGTGATGATACAAGTCAGGCAATGGCTTGTTTTGATCAGCCCTCAGACTTACTGGCAGCTTTTCTAATCGATCTAACCAAAGGGCAGGCCTGGAATTCCTGGATCTACCGCTCATTTGATGGCCTTAAGATGCTACCGTTATCAACGGCACTACGGACAGCATTACTTGATGATTCTGAAGCAGGTTTGACTGTACTGCTTGGTATGAAAAAACATGAGCAGTTAATGATCATACGCTCCCTGAGTGAGGGTGAGAGCAATCGGGTCTTATCGACGTTGGCTCGGAGTGATGGTGATACTGAATTAGATCCTGATATTATTGCCAGGCATCTTTTAACATCAATACAACCCTGGTCGATTACCTTACATGGGCAGGGTGCCTTGTCACTGTGGTTATTCTTACAGGCCAATTCAAACCTCAGAATGGTCTGCAGGACTCAGGAGCTTCTAATACGTGAAATGGTGCGTTTTAAAGACAAACTAAACAACAATGGACTGCTTGGCAAAACTTTTTCAAAAGATGATTCTTCGATTCATAAAAAGTATATACACGAAACAGAAGTCATCGCCTGTATATCACCGCCGTTGCGTAAACAAATTATAAATCTATTGCTACAGGGTCAGGATAATGAGGACCGTGCTGAAATACACCGCGCGACAGGCAATGATGGCGAGGTAAAGTTTACCCTGAATGGTGGCGCCATAATGTTACTCCGTTTTGTAGCAGAACTACCAATAGCTGATCTGCCTGGTGTAGATGCAGATGACGCAGCATGCCTACGCCTGATGATTCTTGCTAAAGCCATTGGGGGTGATCGATTTACCCAGCTCTTCAACGACCCTGTACTGCGTGATTTGCTTGAAGTACCACCTGCAATGACGGTGACAGAAGCAATATACTGGGCAGTAAGTAAACAGTTATCAACCTGGCAGAAATGGATGTCAATCATAGGAGGTTGGCGTCGGGGCCAGTGGAACGCTAAAGAAGATGTGCAGGTATTATGTAATCGCTATGGTATCCATCGTCTGGTTACAGAAAAAGTAAAAGGCGCCTGGCTGTATGCTGTCAGTGTAAAGAATCTGTCTGAGATGAACCAGAAAGTCAGTCCACTTAGTGTCTTAAGCTTGCTGCCTGAAAATCGTATTCTAAGACGTTCACTGGCAGATTATAGTTATCTCCGCGTGCCGCTGATAGCTGAGAAGAACGAGAACGTAGATCTGGCACTGTCAGTGATGGCACAGGGTGTCTTGCGAGACTTTTCTTTTTGCCTGTCCGGTTTTGCCGATTCCAGCCTTTCTTTTCTTTATGACAACTTTTTGTCCTTTAGTGCACGGATGGAAAAAGTAGAGCAGGGCTATCATGTCCACTTAGGCAGGCCGTCATTGAATGTCATCCTCAATATGACCAGTTTGCAGCGAGAGCAATTTTCACTGCCATGGCATCCATCGCACTCCTTGAGACTGTTTCCGGAAAGCTGACATGGTAGTCTAATTATGGAAGCTGATGCCAAATATTATAGCCTGATACAAAGTAGATTCGGTTGTCTGTTGCATCGCGAAATACTGCGCCTGCGTGGTCGCTATCAACTTTCTCTGGACGAATTCCGGGGATTGTATGTTAGTGATGAGCAGGTCGATGCATTGTTGAATCAGGCTAGAGAAAACAACAAAAACTTGCCTGACAATATACTGCCCGATTTAGCGCAGCTGACAGTACAGGCCGGTGAACTATCTGAACAATCCCATATACAGATGCCAGAAAGCTGGCAACAGATAAAGCGTCATTTTCATCTCTCTGATCTGGAGATGGACATTATACAATTAGCTATGCTGATGGAACTTGATAACAAGTACGAGGTACTGTTTGGCTACCTGAATAATGATGTTTCGCGTAAATACCCAACACTTGATATGGCGCTAAGGCTCTTCGATGAGGATGCAGCTGCCGTACGTATCGCTCTCTCACAACAGGGAAAGTTATTTGCCAACCGGTTGCTGTTTAACATGAATTCAAACACACAAAGCCTTCAGCATGGGGCGTTGTCGCAGGGTTTCAGAACAGATTTTATTGTTTCCTCGTACCTGTTTGGATTGCCTTATGCTGATCCAGAACTGGATGGTTTTCTGAACTGGTGGCATTTGTCCGACCAGATAGATAAAGCGTCAAAAGAAAAGTACAGGAAATTTGCACAAATACACCTTGCACAAGCTGCATTAAATGATCCTTGTACTGTTTCTATAATTGAAGGCCTGTCAGGAACAGGCAGGGTAAGTTTCGCGGGCATAGTTAGCCAGAACCTGGGTAAACAATGTTGCATAGTAGACCTGGATGGATTACCTGCAGATCAGCCTGGTGTTGCATCCATATTTGGGCGCTTACATCTGCAATTAAGTTTAAGCAACAGTGCTGTAGCTTTCAATCTACATAATATGGATGCATCAAAGCCACAGTACAGAGAATTAAGACGGTTGATGAACAGCCATGCCTGGAAGGACATCCCCGTTTTTCTACTGGTAGAACCGGGCTGTGAATGGCGAGCACTGGTTGCGGATCGTGCTTATCAACATCAACTTATACTTGAACCGGATAGTGTTGCAAGAAAACGTTTATGGTTAGAAGCCTGCAACAAATACAAAGTGCCTGTCGATGAAAAAAGAATAGCAGAACTTGCTGGACATTTTTTACTTACTCCTAAACAGATAGAGCAGGCAATAAGGAGTATCGGGTTGGTCAAACTGAAAGAACCGGTATCACGTCAACTGCTGTTCCAGGCTGCTCGTGAACAGTCTACACATGAACTGGACAAGCTTGCACAAAAAGTAACAACCCGGTATCGCTGGGGTGATGTTGTCCTGCCACCATATACTGAACGCAATGTGCTCGAGCTTACCGCCGCAATACGCAATCGTCATCGTGTCTATGGTGAGTGGAACATGGGTTGGCGCACGGGCAATGTGCATGGATTAGTTGGAATGTTTTCCGGCGCGTCCGGAACAGGCAAGACAATCACCGCCAGTGTCATTGCCAATGAAATAGGCCTGGATTTATATCGAGTAGATCTTGCCAGTGTGGTGTCTAAATATATTGGGGAGACTGAAAAAAATCTCGACAAAATATTTGATGCTGCACGTCGCGCAAATGTCATGCTGTTCCTTGATGAATGTGATTCGCTTATGGGTAAGCGCTCCGAAGTAAAAGATGCCCATGACCGCTATGCCAACCTCGAAGTTTCCTATCTGCTGCAGAAAATGGAATTTCATGAAGGTGTAGTGATCCTCGCAACCAACTTCGCCAAGAATATGGATCAGGCCTTCTCACGCCGCATGCACTATGTCATTGAATTTGGCAGGCCCAATGAAACCGAACGAGAAAAGCTCTGGCGTGGCATGTTCCCTCAGGACACTCCCCTGGCAGACGACATCAACTTTAACTTTCTCGCCGATCAGTTTGAACTGCCTGGCGGTGATATCAGAATCATCGCCCTCGATGCAGCATTCCTTGCTGCGCAGAACGGACAAATTATTAATATGGAACACCTGGTAAACGCAACCGCGAGACAGCTCATCAAACAGGGTAAAGCACCGGGCGCGACTGAATTTAAACAGTATCAGCAACTTTTGCAGTAGATGTATTGATGCCGCATGAATGCCGTTGCTAGCCCGAAACAAACAAATTCAGCTAAGACGAAGAAAAGCTGTTCTTATATAGCAAGTCCATCAAATAGGGGCGTTACCACCCAATCCGCCAGAGCAATGCACGCTGGCAGCAACCTGTCCATCCAGTCATTACTCAACGCCAGCGCAGGAACGGGACCGTTTGTTCACCAAAGCAGTCAGGCCGACGGCATCCTGCAAGCTATCAACGCTGGCGGGGCTGCTGTCGGGCAGAACATTCTGCTCTCCCGGGCGTTGTCCGGGCAGAACCGAGCTGACGTCCTGCATCATGAAATGCGCCACGTCGCACAAGTATCTGGGCGCAACTTTAACCCCTCCGCGCCCCTGCGACTGGGCGCGCGCGACACGCCGCACGAACGCGCCGCCCGATCCGCAGGCCACCCCGGCCACGGCGCGGACCCGCAGGTAATTCGCCGCGATGATCCGCCGTGGAGCACGCCCGAAAATCAGGGGGTATGCGAACTTGATCCACCTGCGAGCGTCGACGTAGACGCTGGCACCTGTGAAATCGATGAAAACGCCGTTCTGGAAAACACCACCGAACCGCTGACCTCCGTTAATACCCAGGAGCTGACCACCGACCCCGCTCGCCAAATCTGTCAGGTGCCCTTCGCCGAAGCCTCGTTCGATCCCGAACTGATCGATGTGCCGGGCATGCGCAACGACATGATAAACAGCGAATCGATTCGCGTCGATGATTGGATATCGCAGCACAGCTTTATCAGCCCGATACACGACGATCTAAGCGCCTATCGACGCCTTCAACAACGGCTCAAGGCCGAACGCGCGGTGCGGGTGCAAACAGGACACCTCTGGATGACCACGGCTGTGGACCCGACGCCAGATGAGCTTTTGATGCTGAACGCGTCTTCAGGCGAAACAACGATCATCAAGGTCGATCAAAGCATTGCAAGCGGCGTGCCGAACCAGTCTTTCCCGGGTCCGGTGATGACCCGGCAGCAATTCGACGATCATATGGGTGGGCTCGGCATCCCGATACTGACCGAACAGGAATATATTGAGCGGCTTCGCAATACGGCGGCGCAAATCGCGCCTCAGCTTCTGATGGCACCGGGTGACGTCCCTTACGGTGCAGCCTTCAACCCCAACGATCCCTTTGGCCTTAACGTGGGAAATGGCCCCTTTGGCGGCCCGTTCAACGATCCGCTTGGTCTGGGTCCGTTCAATCCCGGAGCCGGCATCGACCCGTTTCAGCCTGGCCCGTCCATTGCGCCCTATGATCCGGGCGGTATTACGTTCGGCCCGTTCAATGTCGGCAGCGACGATGATCGGTTGCGAGGGTACTACGGAGGACAGGGGCGGCTTGACTACCGCACGCAGGCTGTCTCTGACACGATGCCATGGAGCCGTAATGCTTTTGCGGCGCGTCAAGGCGAAATTGGCGAAGGTGCTGCCATGCGGCAGTATCGCCAGCACGGTTCCAGTGCATTCGACAACGGCCGTTTTCTTTGGAATGCGAGAGGCGGATCGAACAGAATTTTGCAGGGCAACAGCGGCGGCAATACACCCTATCGCATCCCTGACGGCATTGATCCATTCCTACCGGTCCGTCGCGCGCGCGATAATACGGCAGCGGTCGATCTCAGAACACGCACACCAGTGGCGATTGATGAAGGCGCGCGTGCTTTCGATCTCTTTTCAGTAAAGACCTCGTATGGAACGGCGCAGAACCCCAACAGCGCTCAAGCGAACCGTAACACCCGACACAGTCTCTATTTCGATGAACTGGCAGCATTGGACGATTCCGGTCGAAGAAATCTGCAACTTTTCCGCGACGCACATTTTCCTGGTGCGGATTTGGACCAGGTTGGCGCGCGGATGGCGCTGATGGTTCCCCAGGGTCACGCGGCTGAGATGCGTGAAGTTCTGAGAAATCCAACAGGTTACGAGACGACGAACTCAGGCAGGCGCGCAGAATTGCCGAACTGGGCTCAAAGATCAGCATCTGGGCCTCGAACCCTGGGAAATGCGCGCATGCGTCCACATTTCGCGAGCGCCCGGTTTCCGGCGGACACGCCGGGGTTGCCCGATGGTATTAGGACAGGGGCCGATCTCCATCAAAGATTTCAGGGCAATTTTGGCGACCCGGAGTTCACACGGTTGATCAACGCACTTGGCGAGTCGATGTCCCAGCGGGTCCACGGGTTCGATTTACCAGAGAACGAGGTCCGCTGGCACCAGAGCTACCGCGACAGTCTGCCGGCGAACAGCCGCGCTGTAAATGTGCGCGCCGGTGGGATCGAGTTCGCTGACTGGATCGAAACTGAGCGTCGGTTGGCCGGTGATACGGGTGTCTATGAACCGAACGCACAGCGGCGGACACAGGCGCTAAACGAAGTGACGTTGCGGTCTGCGCGCCGGTCCGCCGGGATGAGTGGTGGCATGTCGCTTGCAACAAATCTCTTTATGGACCCTTCGCGTTACGACGATCCCGAGCTTTATCGGCGGGCGGCCCTTGAAGGCGGAGCCGATTTTGTGGCCACCGGGCTTGAGACACGTTTTAATGCACGTCTGGGTCGCGAGATCGTCGAAGAGGGCCTGGAAACTTCGGTCCGTCGTGGCGGGACACGGGTTTTTGCAAGCAGAATGGCGGGTCGTGCAATTCCCGGGCTCGCCGATGCCGCCATGGAAATCTATGATCTCACACAAGACGGCCGCGACAACTCTACAACCGAAATCATTGTCCGTACCGGACGGGCGGCGGTGATTGGCGGCGGTTCTGCCTGGGCTGGGGCAGCGGTGGGCACGGCTGTCGGAGGACCAGTAGGGTTTGTTGTCGGACTAGGTGTCGGCTTTCTGGTAGGCTGGGCCGCGAACGAACTTTTGCCAGGCGGCAGGGAAAGCTGGGATCGCGAGCATGCCGCAATTGAGAGGCGTCAGGCACGCGAGGCCGAAGCGCGGCGCCAAGCGGAGTATGACAGGCGTTTGGCAGCAGCGAGGGCCCGGATAGCGCGCCTGAACACGCCATTGTCCAGTCCGACGGCAGGAAACGTTGGCGTCGAAGGCATGTTCGGGATGCCGACCAACAACCCGATGTTCATGTCGTCAGAGGCCGGTGTCGAGCCAACCATAGGCGAGCTAGAGCATGAATATATCCTCTCTGTTCTGCGGATGTCCGAACAAGCCGCCCCGCCAGGTGAAACATCGGGGCCGTAGGGTGCGCGGTACGCTAAAACGTCGGGCGTAATACGAGATTTGGAGGCAGAGTAAACCTGACTCAGCCCCCGTTAAATGTTCTGATCTTGTCACGATCTACCGATCTGACGGAATAGATGATGAATAGTGCTGTATTGGCTGAAAAAATTTTTCTTATAAACAAGGAAGATAGTCAGCAAGCATGAACAAAGGTGGTGATACGTTTGGGTGATCAACAACAATCTAAAACCAAAAAACCGGTGAAGGCAGTAACCAGGCCCGATGTAACGTCGGTCTCTGGTTCAGGGGGGCAACTTACTACCCAGCAGGCACTGGGCAACCTGGCAATGCAGCGTTGCCTTACTCATACCGGTGGGGTCGGAGCAACGTTGAGTCACCCTGAGGACCCTGCTGAACGCAGCGCGGATAACATGGCGCACAGTCTGACGAATGGCCGACCTGCTACACTACCTGTTCCCGCTATTGCCCGCAGGGCAAACCAGAGGCAGTTAAACCTGTCAGGATTGGGAGCGGGCCGCCCTTTGGAAAAGGGTATACGCCGAAATTTTGAGCGTGGATTTAGCGCCGATCTAAGTTCAGTGCGTATTCATCGCGACAACTCAGCAGCGAAAGCTGCCCGTACACTTGGTGCAAGTGCCTTTACTTTGGGCGAGCACATCGTTTTCGCGGCTGATACTTTTTCTCCAGCTACAACGGTTGGCAAACATCTCCTGGCTCATGAATTCAGCCATGTATTGCAGGGTCGAAGTAATGTCTCAGCCAGCAAGATTCATCGTTCACCGGCCACCGAACTGATTTCCTCTCACACCTCTTACTGGAATCTCAATGAGCGAGCTTTAGGGCATGAACTACTACGCCGAGCACGTCGTGGTGAGCATACTTTTGTCTCACAAGTAATCAATGCACTCGGATTCAGTGATCGTGATGATGTTGCCTATTGGTGGATGATGGCGGCGGCAGATAGTGATCTCCAAACCGCTTCAGAAACAGCGAGCGGACGGCAGATGTTAACGCTTTTTTTTAATAATCTGGTAAGCGGATCGGTTGCAGGTAGCGAGCGTGAGCAGGCAAGACGTATTGATGCCGTCTCTCCGCGACTAAGAAATCCGCGGCTGGTACCGACTGAGTCTTACGTGCAGTTTCTCCAGGGAATGCATCGTGCATTCGTGATTCGTAGTTCCGAAAGTGAAAGAAGTGATGATGACATCCGAGAGGGCGATCAACGCATCTCCAATATGAGTTCAGGCGTTCGCATGATGAGTTTCATGGTCGAACATCCTAACGGCATGTTAAGGGCAAGTAGCTTCTCGCGCTCTGGCGCAGCATTTGCCCATTTCATGTTTAGCGGTGAGTACCGGTTGCGGGCACGTGCGATTGTTCCAGGTTTGGGAAGCCAATCCGTCGAGCGACGCATTAGTGTCGAGAGACCTGATTTTACTGCTGCCTCGAGAGCAGCTATACCCGCTGATGCCAATATTACTCGGGAGATGCCGGCTACTACACTGCGGCAGGATGCCGAGTTAATTCGTTTATCGCGTATACAGGAGAGGGTGTGGGCAGTAAATCAGGGATTGCTTAGCCGCCCCACTTACGAAGCCTGGGCTGATCTGTCTCTCACCATGATTCGCTTAGGCCCCGCCATGAACAGCGGACAACTGGATGAGGCCGGGCGCCAGCAGGCTGTGGTACAGACGCGTGCCCTGCAGTCGGCTCTGGACACGGAAACGCCAGCAACCAGCCAGCATGCCTGGGGACAAACTGCCACCCACAATAGATTTACCGGGGAACGTAGCCTGGCAGGACATGGTCAAACTACGGCCAGCCATGGCGAACGCATGGCTGCGGCATTCGAACGTAGTGATTTCAATGCTGCGTGCAGTATTTATAATTCAATGATTGATGGTTTAGATGCCTGGATTCTAAATCGCATACAGGCACGTCACGGTGAAGACAACGAACATTACCAGCGACTGATGTCGACACAGCGCACTGCAACTGCCATGCGTGAGATCGAAGACCACAATCCGTCCCGGGTGCCTGCTTATTTCCATCCCAGGACACACTACCTGCAAAGCGGCGGCATTCGTCATATACCTTTGTCTCTTTATTACTGGAAACAGGACAATGAGTGGCATCTGAAAGATCTTACCGCGCCGACCCGAACTTTCGAAGACACCTGTCCCGCGAGTGCAGGGGAGAACCTGCCGCCAGCTCAATTATTCAGCAAACTAGATTACAGAGATCATTTTCCAGATGGCTATGTCTATTACCAGTTACCGGGACAAAATTTGTACCGTCTGGAAACACAAAGCCGTCTAACGCTTTCAGATTATCTCTCCTATATTGCCCTGGGTGGTGCGGCCATTGGTTTGATACTGGTGACTGCAGGTACTGGAACACCAGCGGTTGCCGCCTTCGGTACCGGCATGTTGATTGGATCAAGTTTGACCGGTGCGCTGGGAGCGGCAGTTCACATGAGTGAACGGTCTTCTCATGGGGCCCTGGATCCGACTACTGCATCCATTGATGTGTTGCAAATCATCGCAGGTCTGGCCGGTGCCGGTGCGATTGTCGCTGGGACAACAGCACGCGCTGCTGGCGCCGCAGCACGGACAGGGACTGCCTGGAGCGGTAGAGCAGCAGCCTTCGCATTAGGAGCAGACGCTGTTTATGTACCCTTGTTGGCAGTCACAACGGCTGCGGACATGATGACCCTGGCTGTCCTGACCGGGTCGGCTGCACGGCAACTTCAGGAAATTGACCGCCGAGGAGGATCAGGTGACGATCGGCAGCAAGCCAAGGTCATGTTATTTTCTCAATTACTGATCATGGGGGCCATCACCGCCATGTCAGTGCGCGGCAGTATGCCGGATATCCGTGCCGGTCGTAGTCTGGAACTGGATTTAATAGATGGGGTTTATCATGCACGGCTTAGAGGATATGGAAGAGTCAATGCCATGCTCGATAATATTGTGACTCACGGCCCCGGTGAGCTGCCAAGATTGAATGATGCCGAATTAAGAAGCCTGGAATCGGCCATTTCGTCCGGGCGTTTAAGTGAGTCACAACGGGTATTACTACTTGGAGAAACCGTCGCTGACGCTCGTGCTTATCGCC
>JBLYYR010000066.1:0-18819 GCA_048550195.1 Arenicellales bacterium | reverse complement strand
GTAATAGCTAGCTATTGCGAAGATTTTGACCGGAGGAAATACCCGTGGTGCAACGAAAAAACTGGACATTTTAGGCATGAGATTCGAGTTCATGAATTGATCAGAGATTCCCTGGTTCCAGATAACATAAAAAAAGCCGGATCAAGATGATCCGGCTTTTTTTTGCCTGATTTTTATCTAAAAAATCAGGTAGATCTATGTCATTGCTTTACTTGATTTTTGCTTCCTTGTATTCCACATGCTTACGTACTACCGGGTCAAATTTTTTCATCACCAGCTTTTCAGTCATAGTGCGCTTGTTCTTGGTAGTAGTGTAGAAATGTCCGGTACCGGCGCTGGATACAAGTTTGATTTTTTCACGCATTATTTATCTCCTTATACCTTTTCGCCACGTGCACGCATTTCTGTCAGCACAGTATCGATTCCTTTCTTATCCAGGATACGCAGGCCTTTGCTGGAAACGCGGAGTTTTACCCAGCGATTCTCACTCTCTACCCAGAATCGGCGATAGTGCAAATTTGGCAGAAAGCTGCGACGTGTTTTGTTATGGGCATGGGAAACATTATTCCCACGAACCGTGTGTTTACCTGTTATTTGGCATATTCTGGCCATTGCTAAAATCCTTAGTGCTTCGTGTTCAGATAGAAATGTTTTTGCAAACAAACCGACATCTGCCGGAAAGGCGCGAATTTATACCAGATTTCAGCCCGTTTGAACAGTATTAATCGATGAAATAGCCGAAATACTCATTAAAATAAACTAATCACATCAACCCCCGCTCTGAGAATGAAACCGGCAGACCATCACCGACTATAAAATGATCCAGCACACGAACATCCACCAGCCCCAGGGCATCCTTCAGGCGGGATGTGAGGGAAATATCTGCCTGACTGGGCTCGGCTATACCTGACGGGTGATTATGCGCCAGGATAACCGCAGCGGCGTTGTGGTGTATAGCTTTCCGTACGATCTCCCGTGGATGCACCGAGGCCCCGTCTATGGTGCCGTTGAAACATTCTTCGAAACAGATCAGACGATGGCGGTTATCCAGAAACAGTACACAGAATACTTCAGCCTGTCGGTCACGCAAACTTGCCTGTAGATAATCCCGCACATGCTCGGGGCTGGTAAAACACTCCCGCTCGCCCAGGTGCTCCGCATAATGCCTGCGAGCGATCTCCAGCACCGCCTGGCACTGGACATAGGTTGCCATACCCAGCCCCTTACCCTGACAGAAACTTTTCTGACCTGCCGTCAGTAGAGCCCTCAAGCCGCCGAATTCTTTTAACAAATTACGCGCCAGATCGACTGCACTAATTCCGGCGGTGCCTGTTCGCAGTAAAATTGCCAGCAGTTCAGAATCACTGAGCGACGGGGCACCCTTGTGCAGCAGTTTTTCACGCGGGCGCTCATTTTCAGGCCAGTTTTTAATAGACATCCTTGTCTCCTTGATATTTAGCTGTGATTGTCAAATGGCTTTTTACCACAGAGGACACGGAGGACACAGAGGTTTTTAAGTAGCTTTGGTTGTATGAGATATGAATATGCCAGGAATTCGGCGAGCAACCTGAATAAGATTCATTCTACCGCGCCAATAATTTTCTGTCCTCTGTGTCCTCTGTGTCCTCTGCGATGAAATATTTTAGATTTTTATCTTTATATAAAACCCTTATCATTTTTCTCAATGCACGCCCTTTCTGCGCTAAAATGCCGCCATGAAAGAGCTGGCAGGCAAAAAAATACTTCTCGGCATCACTGGCGGCATTGCGGCCTATAAAAGCGCGGTGTTGTGCCGTGATCTGATTAGGCTGGGCGCCGAGGTACGAGTCGTCATGACTGAAGCGGCAACGCGTTTTATCACCCCGCTGACCCTGCAGGCATTAAGTGGTCACCCTGTCCATTGCGACCTGTTTTCCGCTGAGACGGAGCATGGCATGGGCCATATTGAGTTGGCGCGTTGGGCAGACAGACTTCTAATTGCACCTGCCAGTGCCCAGACCATTGCGAAGTTTGCACAGGGTGAGGCTGATAATCTGTTGACTACAACCGTGCTGGCCAGTGACGCACCATTACTGATTGCACCGGCGATGAATAATGCCATGTGGCAGGATGCGGCCATGCAGGGAAATATAGATCTGCTGCTTGCTCGTGGTGTAACCATACTCGGCCCGGCTAGCGGAGACCAGGCCTGTGGTGAAGATGGGCCGGGTCGCATGCTGGAACCGTCAGAAATTGCTGAACATCTTCAACTGCACCTGCAACCGGGACTGCTTGCCGGGAAAAACATCGTCATTACCGCAGGCCCCACCTGGGAAGCCATTGATCCCGTAAGGGGTTTGACTAATCTTAGCTCGGGCAAGATGGGTTATGCCCTGGCAGCTGCACTGTATGACACAGGGGCATCCGTCAAACTGATTTCAGGGCCTGTCCATTTACGCACTCCACATGGTGTCGACCGCATCAACATCACCAGTGCACAGGAAATGGCTGATACTGTGATGGCTAATATTTCCGGCTGTGATATTTTTATCTCTGTTGCCGCTGTCGCGGATTACCGGCCAGTGAATAGCGCAAAACAGAAAATAAAGAAAAACGCTGAAACGCTCAGTCTGGAACTTGTACGTAACCCCGATATTCTCGCCATGGTTGCCGCACTGGAGAATGCTCCATTTACTGTTGGTTTCGCTGCTGAAACAGAAAACATTACCGAACATGCCACACAAAAATTAGCCGCAAAAGGAATAGATGTGATTGCAGCAAACCCTGTCAGCGGCGACAATAATGCGTTTGATTCAGAGTCAAATGAGCTGACCCTGATTGACCACAGCAGCATCAGCCATCTCAGCCGATGCAGCAAAAGCCTGCTAGCTCGAAAACTAACTAAGGAAATAGCCCAACGCTACTATGAAACATATCCAGCTAAAGATTCTTGATTCAAAAATTGGCGATGAAATTCCTCTGCCGGAACATGCTACTGACGGCTCTGCCGGTGTCGACCTGCGTGCCTGCCTGGATCAACCGCTAACGGTAAAACCCGGCGAGACCCACCTAATCGGTACGGGTATTTCCATCCATATTGCGGATCCCGGCTTTGCCGCCATGCTACTGCCTCGCTCAGGCCTTGGCCACAAGCATGGCATTGTACTCGGTAACCTTGTGGGCCTGATCGACTCCGACTATCAGGGAGAACTGAAAGTCTCCTGCTGGAACCGTGGCGATACTGAATTTACGGTAAAGCCCGGCGAGCGCATCTGCCAGATGATTATCGTTCCGGTGGTTCAGGCAGAATATGAAATTGTAGAAGAATTCGATGAATCTGATCGTGGCGCTGGTGGCTTCGGCCATACCGGTACTCACTAGTTTAAAAATCACTGTCACATGCTCAGACCTGAATCTCTGAACATGGAACAATAAAAGCATGACCCAAATGAATACTCTCAGCGAAAGCTTCCCCGATGAAATCTTCAAGGCCTACGATATCCGTGGCATCGTAGACAAAACACTGACTACCGACATCACCCGCAAGGTCGGTCAGGCATTTGGCTCCGAAGCCTTATCCAGAGGTGTAGACACGGTTGTTGTTGCGCGTGACGGCAGACTGTCCGGGCCTGCGCTCAACACCGCGCTTGCTGAAGGCCTGCTGGCAAGTGGCTGCAACGTTATCGATATCGGCATGCTACCGACCCCGGTGCTGTACTTTGCCACTTATCATCTCAATACCGGTACCGGCATCATGATTACCGGCAGCCACAATCCTCCTGAATATAATGGCCTGAAAATGGTCATGGCCGGTGAAACCCTGGCTGGTGAGCGTATCCAGGATTTGAAACAGCGAATACTCGACGGTAATTTTTCTAACGGCGAGGGCCAGCTCAGCGAACAGGATATCAAATCGGCCTATAGCGAACGCATCCTGTCAGAAGGCAGGCTGTCACGGCAATTGCATGCGGTAGTGGATTGCGGCAACGGCGTTGCCAGTGAAATAGCCCCTGAATTACTCGCTGAACTGGGCTGCAGGGTCACCCCGCTGTTCTGTGAGACAGACGGTAATTTCCCCAACCACCACCCAGACCCCAGCCAGCCTGACACTCTGGAAGACTTAATCAGAAGTATGCAACAGACGGGTGCAGATATCGGCCTCGCTTTTGATGGTGATGGCGATCGCCTGGGTGTGGTGACCCCGGATGGAAAAATCATCTGGCCGGACCGTCAATTAATCCTGTATGCCAGGGACATCTTAAAGAAAACCCCCGGTGCTCATATTATCTACGACGTCAAATGCTCACAAACCGTTGAAGCTGAAATTAACAGGGCCGGCGGCAAGGCCGAAATGTGGAAAACCGGCCACTCCTTCATCAAGGCACGCTTACGGGAAACTGGCGCAGAACTGGCAGGCGAAATGAGCGGCCATGTGTTTTTCAACGACCACTGGTATGGCTTCGACGATGGACTCTATGCGGCCGTGCGCCTGTTGCACATACTGGCAAACGATACACGCAATGCTTTAGAGGTCTTCGCAGATCTTCCCGATACGGTGAATACACCTGAACTGGGTCTGGCCATGACAGAAGGAGAGCATTATAGGCTGATGGATGAATTGATTGCCAATGCTGACTTCGCTGATGCAAAAGTCAGCCGAATTGACGGCCTGAGAGTCGATTTTGATAATGGCTTCGGGCTGGTGAGAGCGTCCAATACTACACCAAAGCTGGTACTTAGATTTGAAGCTGATACGGAAAGTAATCTTGATGCGATAATGGAACGTTTTCGCAGTCTGATCAACACAACACGGCCGGGATTGAACCTGCCGTTTTAATTGAACAGGAGTGATTACCTGCAACAGGCTAACCCGATAAAACATCTGCGCACACTACTGTCCAGGCTCGACAGCTTGCCCAGACTTGCCTTACTGGGACTGCTAACGGGCATCCTCACTGCTGTAGTCATAATCCTGTTTCGTGAACTGACCGAACTCTCTCAAACCCGACTACTGGGCCTGAGTGATCCCGATAATTACGAACAGCTGGGCGGCCTCTCACGACTGCTCCTGGCTACCGGCGGTGGCCTGCTGCTGGGGATCGCATTCCATTTCCTCACACTGGATGCACGGCCTACCGGTGTAGTACATGTCATCGAACGACTGCAATTTCATCAGGGCCGTCTGCCACTGAAAAATGCACTGACCCAGTTTCTCGGTGCTATAACCAGTATCGTCAGTGGACATTCTGTCGGCCGTGAAGGCCCCGGTATTCACCTTGGCGCCGCATCTGGCAGTCAACTGGGTATTTTCCTGGGCCTGTCCAGCAACGATATTCGTACACTGGTTGCCTGCGGTGCAGCGGCCAGTATAGCCGCCGGTTTCGACACCCCGCTTGCCGGCGTGATATTTGTCATGGAAGTCATCATGATGGAATACACTATCCACCGCTTCACCCCGATCATCCTGGCATCGGTAAGCGCCACAATTCTGACCCGCATTTACTATAGCAGCGCATCAATGATTACCGTTGATGTCAGCTCTGCAAACATGATTGGCGAGATGGCAATGTTCACATTGATGGGGCTTGCCATTGGTATCCTCGCTGCAGTGTTTATACAGCTACTACTCTTTGTTGCCCGGATAACGGCTAACTGGGTAATCTGGCTGCGTTACTCCCTGGCAGGATTGCTGTGTGGATTGCTGGCAATGCCTACACCAGAAATTATGGGGGTGGGTTATGACACCATTACGTCTATTCTAAACAGTGATCCGGAGGCACTGCTACTGCTGTCAATTGTAATCTTAAAATTGATTGCTACTGCCTGTGCTATCGGGCTGGGTCTGCCTGGCGGGCTGATTGGACCAACACTGGTGATCGGCGCTGCCGCCGGTGGTCTGACCGGGGTGTTTGTTGAGACCCTCATGGGCGGTGATATGAGTGAAATTGGCTTTTATGCCATTATCGGCATGGCGACCATGATGGGTGCTACTCTGCAGGCCCCTCTGGCTGCATTGATGGCGTTAGTTGAACTGACTGCAAACCCGGGTATTATATTGCCGGGCATGCTAGCCGTCATCACAGCAAACCTGACCTGTTCGGAATTATTCAAACAGGAGTCTGTCTTCGTCATGCTGATGCGTTATCGTGGTCTTGACCCGTTGCGCGACCCGTTTGTTAAGGCTCTACAGAACAAACCGGTGACAGCCGTACTGGAACGCCGGATCCAGTTTAGCGAGCCTGTCATCTCTTACCTTGAGGCCAGGGCGTTGATTGAATTTCAGCCGAAATTAATCGTGGTGAAATCGAAGCAGGAGCAATATTCTATGTTTCCACTGGTCGACCTGGTGACATGGATGAATGAGCATGAATCTGCAGGCCAGGAAGATGTGATCAAACTGCTGGAATTGCCCGCTGAACGCTTTGACCTGGGTAAAATCCCTGATCATGCCAGCGTCTATGATGCGCTGGAAACCATGAATAAGGAGGATGTAGATGCGTTGCTGGTGACTGAGAGAATCTGGCTGGGAGGCTCGTGTTCAGGTGTAGTGACACGGGAGGCGGTACGTAACAGCTATCGTTTTGATAACCCGAATTCATAAGGGTACCTCTATTAATGAATGGTTAGAGGTGCCTTAAGCACATAGGTAGAACAGTGGAACCCGGTACTGACCTCTATCGGTACACTATTGCCTTTTCATGACCAGAGCCTCGGGGGGAACACTGACCAGTTTGGCCTCGGGGATGCGCATATTAATAAAGGTACTCAGCTCCAGCACTAGACCCGGCTTATACTTGATAGACACCCATAACAGGTTTAAAGGTACATTCAGATCAACAAAAACAACTTCCTTGTACTGGCCTAGTATCTCCGCAAGTATATCGACTTTCTTCTTCAGGCTGGTCTCTGCCATATCCCGCAGGCCAGGAAACAGCATCATAAAATCACCCAGAGGATTGCCCTCTTCATCACGTGTTGGCACGCGTTCATGCAACGGCTCGTTACGCAATAGTTCAAGCGAGCATTTCAGATTTGTACTATTTTTCTTATCAAGTGCCATGATTCACCGATCGATTTATTGCCTAGTTTAGTCCTCACAGCATCTGGTGCAAGTACCAGGGAGCCTCTGGATAATTACGTCGTGCCTCTGCAAGACCTGAAGCGTGCAGCTACAAAGCATGCTTCGCCGTAAATGGCTATGTCCTTTGCAAGAAGTGCAATGCCGTAGATGTGCGCTTCAGGCCTTGCCCTACGGGGCTTGCAGGCCAGAGGTATAAGTAATTAATCAGAGGCTCCCTGGTATTTTATATTTTTCAGATCCAGCAAAATGTTCTGAGACAGGTCATCCTGTAACGTAAAGATTTTGGCAACCTTATCTTCCACCTGACCAGATGACAGGACTCGGTCATTTGCCAGGTTATTAATGATGTATTCTGCCCTTAGTTTTCCTGACTTCATGTTCAGGGTTACCAAAAGCTCTGCGGTAGCAGAAGAACGATCACCAACAAGCTTAAGCTGATGTGTCCCATGGAATCCGGCAAGCTGCGATCTGACTGTCATTTCCATGCTGTCGAGAAGCTGCATAGCTTGCTCAGCCTGCTCAAGTTTCACAAAATTCGGGGCATAGAGTTTGACAGCGTCCTGATCTGACGAGGAAAAATACTGAACTTTCAACCCGCTAGAGAGGCCGATCAATACTGCCAGGCTCAACAGAGTGAAATACTTCAAACTCTTACGCTTCCTGTGCTTCTGTAATATGGCGACAAAGCGGCGCTGCAGCTCCCGTGTTTTACGGCGGCGCGCCTGGCCATCTGGCAGGTAGGCATAGAGAGGGATTTGTGCGTCGAAATTTTTCAGTTCATGGGGGCCTAAAGCGGTAAGCTTCTGTTTCTCGTTGTCTCTGAGATACTGATAGACCGTTTGCGACAGACACACACCCCCTGCCCTTGAGCAATAAGGCAAACGTGCAGCAAGGTTTACATCCGTCCCTTGCAGCTTTTCCTGCCGAACCAGCACCTCGCCTACATGCAAACCAGTGCGTAAGTTGAATTGCGGCATCAACTTCGGTAAAGAAACTGCTGCGTTAAATGCCAAAACAACACCGGGAAAATAAGCGAATATTTCACCCGAACTGATTTCCACCAGATCACCATGAAAACGCTTCACATAGGCGCTTAGCTGTTTCTGAAGAATTGTCAGTCGATCCTGGGAAACCGGCATTCCTCTTTTATCATCAGCCGCTTCGGTAACCTGTACAAACATAAGGGTTGCCAGTCGACCATGTGTTTCGTGCATAGGATTTCCTTATCCCCGATCGGTTCATTTCTTGATTACTGTATATTACCCTGATTCAAGTACGCGAATTCTATAGATTTTGCTATCCGGTCAAATAGTAATTGCCGATATTTTTTTTAGCCCCCGTTTAAATTACCAGCTAACGCCGGGTTAATGACATCTCACATCAAGGAGCCTCTGATGTGTACACCATCCCTCTGCAAGACCTGAAGTGTGCAGCTACAAAGCGTGCTTCGCAGTGAATGGCTATGTCCTTTGCAAGAAGCACAATTCCGTAGATACGCGCTTCAGGCCTTGCCCTACGGGGCTTACATATCAGAGGTTCCTTAATTCTTACTATCAAGTTCTGACAGTATGTTCTGAATAAACTGGCTTTCTATAACTAACAGGTTTTCTAGTCTGCCTGTAACCACTCCACCTGAACTTTGCACACTACCGTCCTGCTGTAAAACTGCCCAGGTTAGTCTCACACGATCTGAATTATGTTGAAAACTCGATACCAGCCTGATAGCAGGATGTGCCTGGAGCCTGGTTTCGAGCATTGAACCCTGCCCTGGTCGTAAAACACTTATCCCAGCTAAGGAAGAAATTTCTTCCTTCAGAACCCTGTTTAATTTGCTTATCTCACGATCAAATTTACCCTCTGTGAAATCCCTGGTCTCACTGATTTCTATATCCCTGACAACAGTATATGGATCCTCTTTCATCGAGTAAAAAAGCAGCACGGCAAGTACAAGCAGGGAAGGAACAGCCATTGCCGGAGAGGTAATTACTTTTTTTATCTGGCTACAACACGCTGCATTTAGATGTCCAAGCCGCAACTTCTGTCGACTGAGAAAACCCGGCCTCTCCTGATAGAGATAAAAAACGGCAGCAGGTTCTGATAAAAAACCCAGATCATATTTGCCCCTTGAATATGAAAACACAGGAAAACCCATATTAATTTCATTTATCATACAGGCGGAGACACATAAAGCATCTGCCCTGCCCAATGATTGCAGACAGGTCGCAGCAGCCAGTGACAACTGCTGTTGATATTCATTATTGCCGTATTGTGAGCTGTAAATGCCTATACGTGCATTTAAGCCAGGACCTGCAGCTGGGAGATTCCGTGCTTCGAGAGCATTCTGTATAGCAAAACCAGTCGCTATTGCAGACATAAAATTGCTGAAGCATGCCGATACAGCATCACCGGTAAACTCGATAGCAAAACCATCTTTTTTTTCGATTAATGGTACTAATATTGACTGGAAAGTTTCATAAAGATCGATGCCCTTGCGCTGGTCTTCCTGCATGATTAACGATGAACCGACAATATCAGCCACCATACATGTCATGCTTCTGACTGAGGTCATTTTTTCTCTATCGTAATTTTATCCACCAGCCGATAACCTTTCGGCAACAATCGCCCACGTTGTGCGCGGGCACCCCAATAGTCATCCATTTCAGCCGATTTCAGACGGCGATATCGCTTGCCGGCATAAACCAGTAGTTTCTGGCCATCCTTGAATACCATCGCTGCGGCCAGCTTCTCTTCTCCGGCTTCAAATTTCTTTGTCGGAATGTTAATCAACTTAACGCCTTTACCGCGTGCCATGACCGGTAAGTCTTCGATACTGTAAACCAGAAAATGCCCGACAGAACCTGCCAGGGCAAGCTGGTCATTTACGATGTCGGCAACGGTCACTGGCTGTAATATATCGGCACCCCTGGTCAGTTTAAGCACCACCTTGCCCTTGCGGTTTTTACTTTGCAGATCACCCAGGCGAGTGACAAAACCATAGCCTGCGCTGGTAGAAAGCAGGAAATAATCATCCGGCTTGCCGAACATCATGCCGCAAAAATGAGAGCCATCCGGCGGACTAAGCTGGGAGCTCAGGGGTTCCCCATGCCCTCTTGCAGACGGCAGTTTGTGAGCGGGAACCGTGTAAGCCCTGCCGGTCGAGTCGATGAATACCAGCAGTTCATTGCTACGCCCACTGGATGCCTGCAGCAGCTCGTCTCCCGGCTTATAACCAAGGCTTTCAGCTTCCACATCCAGACCCTTGGCAGCGCGTACCCAGCCACGCTGGGAAAGAATGACAGTAATACCTTCAGACGGCACCATGGAGGCTGGGTCTATGGCCTGGGCGGCACCTCTTTCTACCAGAGGCGAGCGGCGCGGGTCACCGAACTCTTCTGCATCACGCAATATTTCCTTGCGTACCAGTGTTTTCATCCTGGCTTTTGATCCAAGGATTTTTACCAGCGTATCCCTCTCCTTCGCCAGTTCTTCGTGTTCGGCCCGCAGCCGGAATTCTTCCAGCTTTGCCAGGTGACGCAATTTCAGATCAAGTATCGACTCAGCCTGTTTATCCGTCAGGCCAAATTTCTCCATCAGCACAGGTTTGGGTTTATCTTCATTGCGGATGATGGCGATAACTTCATCAACGTTGAGGAAGGCAACCAGCAGGCCTTCGAGTATATGTAAGCGTGTTTCTATTTTTTCGAGCCGGTACTGCAAGCGCCGGGTCACGGTCTGGGTACGGAACTGCAGCCATTCCACCAGTAAATCACGCAGGTTATACAATTTTGGTCGTCCGGACGTACTGATGGCGTTCATGTTGACGCGGTAGGATCGCTCAAGATCTGTGGTGGCGCATAAATGTGCCATCAGCTGATCCACATCGACTCTATTTGAACGTGGGACGATGACCAGTCTAACCGGGTTTTCATGGTCTGATTCATCGCGTAAATCATCCACCATGGGTAATTTTTTAGCGATCATCTGCTGTGCAATCTGTTCCAGCAGGCGGGACCCTGAAACCTGATGCGGTAGATTATTGATAACGACATTACCGTCTTCCCTGTCCCAGGTAGCACGCATGCGCAGGCTGCCGGTGCCGGTTTCATAGATGTTGTGAATATCCGCTATCGGCGTAATGATCTCTGCTTCGGTTGGGTAATCAGGTCCCTGGATATGCTCACAGAGTTCAGCGACACTTGCCTTTGGCTGTTCCAACAGGCGTATGCAGGCGGCGGCAACTTCACGCAGATTATGTGGAGGAATGTCCGTCGCCAGACCTACCGCAATGCCCGACGTACCGTTTAACAACAGCGTAGGCAGGCGGGCCGGCATCAATAATGGCTCTTCAAGCGTACCGTCGAAATTCGGCCCCCAGTCTACCGTCCCCTGCCCCAGTTCACTCAATAGCAGTTCGGTATAACGTGTCAGACGCGCTTCAGTGTAACGCATGGCAGCAAAGGATTTCGGGTCATCGGGAGCACCCCAGTTACCCTGGCCGTCAATCAATGGATAGCGGTAACTGAACGACTGTGCCATCAGCACCATTGCTTCATAACAGGCAGAATCACCATGTGGGTGATATTTACCCAGCACATCGCCCACCGTACGTGCCGACTTCTTGAATTTGGCTGCGGCATTCAGCCCGAGTTCTGACATCGCATACACGATACGGCGCTGCACTGGCTTCAGGCCATCTGCCACCGATGGCAGGGCCCTGTCCAGAATGACATACATGGAATAATCGAGATAGGCCTTCTCGGCAAAACTTGCCATGGCCATGTTCTCGATATTTTCATTCTCCAGTGCCAGTTGTGCCTGTAAGTACTGTGCAGGGGATGAACTGGATTTTGATGATTTTTTTTTGCTCATGAGCTTATGTTTTGTATCAGATTCAAAATTCTATATGTCTGCCTCGTCACCTTTCTCGCTTAACCAAACCTTGCGATCTCCAGCACGACGTTTGGCCAGCAACATATCCATGACGTTAAATGTCATATCACCGGGAGTAAATTCAAGGCGCACCAGGCGACGTGTGTCTGGTGCCATGGTTGTTTCACGCAGCTGTGGCGGGTTCATTTCACCCAGCCCTTTGAAGCGCTGCACATTGACTTTACCGCGTAGACCATCATCTTTGATTTGCTGCAGCACGACTTTTTTTTCTTCATCATCCAGGGCATAGCGAACCAACTTTCCTACATCAATTCTATACAGCGGCGGCATCGCCACATAGACCCTGCCTGCCTCCACCAGCGCCTGGAAGTGACGCAGAAACAGGGCGCATAATAGTGTGGCGATATGCAGGCCGTCCGAGTCAGCATCCGCCAGGATGCAGACCTTGCCATAACGTAGATTAGTCAGGTTGTCAGAACCCGGATCCAGCCCCAGCGCGACGGCAATATCGTGTACTTCCTGTGAACCCAGTACCACCGTTGAGTCGACTTCCCAGGTGTTCAGTATCTTTCCGCGCAGCGGCATAATGGCCTGGGTCTCCCGGTTGCGCGCCTGTTTGGCTGAACCACCGGCTGAATCACCTTCGACCAGAAACAGCTCGGTCACCTCCAGATCCTGTGCGACGCAATCCGCCAGTTTGCCCGGCAATGCCGGGCCGGAGGTGAGCTTCTTACGCTGTACCTTTTTACCCGCGCGCTGCCGGGCAATGGCGTTACTGATAGCCAGCTGAACAATGATTTCAGCCTCAGCCGTATTGTGGTTCAACCACAAACTGAAAGCGTCCTTGATGGCCTGAGACACAAATCCTGCGGCATCCCGTGAAGATAATCGCTCCTTGGTCTGTCCAGAAAACTGCGGTTCGGTCATGTGTAGTGACAAAACATATGAACAGCGCGCCCATACATCGTCAGGAGAAAGCTTTACCCCGCGTGGCAATAAATTGCGAAACTCGCAGAACTCGCGTACCGCATCTATCAGGCCACTGCGCAGGCCATTACTATGGGTACCACCCAGTGAGGTAGGAATGAGGTTTACATAACTTTCGGTAACAAGGTCCCCGGCTTCCAGCAGCCAGGTAACCACCCACTCGACCTGTTTATCTTCATCGCTGAAATTACCTGAAAACAGTTCAGCCGGAACCAGCGGAATTTCACCCAGCTCATCCAGCAGATAATCACGCAGGCCATCTTCATACAACCAGCTTTCATTTTGCTCAGGGTCAGCTTCCAGCATCAAGCTGATTTTCAGACCGGGGCTGAGCACTGCCTTTGCACGCAGCACATGTTTCAGCTGACGCACGCTGATTTTTACCGAGTCGAAAAACTGGGCATCCGGCCAGAAATGAATCAGGGTACCCGAATTTCTCTTACCAACCTTGCCTATCTGTTTCAGTTCAGATTGTTTATGGCCATCAGCAAAGAACTGCTGGTATTCAATGCCGTCGCGCCTTATGCGAACCTCCAGCTTGCTGGACAGGGCATTCACGACGGAAACACCAACGCCATGCAGACCACCAGAGAAACGATAATTCTTATTGGAAAATTTGCCGCCTGCATGCAGACGGGTCAGTATCACTTCTACTCCGGACACACCCTCACGTTTGTGTATATCGACCGGCATACCACGCCCGTTATCAGCCACCGAAACAGACCCGTCACGTAGCAGAACAATACGAATCTCGCTGCAAAATCCCGCAATGGCTTCATCGACACTGTTATCGACCACCTCCTGTATAAGATGGTTGGGACGCTCTGTCTGGGTATACATGCCCGGGCGCTTGCGTACCGGTTCAAGCCCTGTGAGCACCTCAATACTGGAGGCATCGTAGGCGCTACTCATTCGTCGCCTCGATTTATATACTTGCTGCTGTTTATAATTGTCTCAATCCTGATTCTTATAAGGTTTCAAACTTCTCATTCTGCTCAGAATTTTGTCCCTGCTTGCAGCATAGGCAAAAAGGCCACAGAGGTAATTCTCGATCAGTGTCATCCGATATCGACTATTGCCTTCATCTTTCACAGGCCTCCATATCTGCTCATCAAATGGTCGTATAGGGCCATCCGACCCGGCATAACCATACGCCATATAGCGCTTGTAACCACAATCAAAGCCTTCATAGGTAACCGTACGAGCACCGTAAGGGGAGATTGCTACCGTTACCAGACGGGCGATATTATCTTTTTTACTGGATGTGATTGATGAGATATCCACGTAGAATTTTGATTTAGACTTTCGTATCTCAAGGTTCCTGAGGTTGCTATCAAGAGGGTATTCAGGCATTCCGTCAATCGTCAGCTTAAGTGGCTGCTTGTTTGCGCCTTTACGCGGAATATGCTGTTCCTGTTCAATATCACCATAAACAGGATCAGACTGCTCAGCCTGCAATGTCATTGGTAGAAAGCAGACCAGTGTAATAATAAAGGTTCTCAATATTCTTCTCTCAGCTTCTGCAAGTCTTTTATTATACATGCGAAAGTAGAAATTTTTACCGTATATCAAAGCAAAAAGAAAGAAAATCAGGCCATATAAAAAAATACATATTGACCTGAACCCCGGCCTCCGATAGTTTGCCACTCCGATCTCTATTTAGACACTTATTTACGGAATGCCTATCATGCCTGCAAAAAAATCCAGTACACCCGATTTCGAAACAGCAATGCAAGAACTCGAACAGATTGTAGAAAGCATGGAAAATGATCAGCTGACACTGGACGAATCACTGCAGAAGTTTGAGCGCGGCGTAGAACTCAGCCGCATCTGCCAGGAAAACCTGAAAAAAGCTGAGCAGACAGTCGAGCAACTGGTAAAAAAGCATGGCGAACTGGTTATAGAACCATTCAATGACGACCAGGAAGACACCTGACGTGCCGGCGCATGCCATTGAGCAGCAGCTAATTCCCTACCGGGGTCGTCTTGAAACCTACCTTGATAAAGTTCTGCCGGCAGCTGACACAGTGCCCGTCGTATTACACGAAGCCCTGCGCTATTCGACACTGAATGCCGGCAAGCGCCTGCGGGCCTGCCTGGTATACCTG
Source organism: Arenicellales bacterium (assembly GCA_048550195.1). Lineage (GTDB taxonomy): Bacteria > Pseudomonadota > Gammaproteobacteria > BMS3Bbin11 > BMS3Bbin11 > BMS3Bbin11. Next base: position 3,774 of record JBLYYR010000066.1, on the reverse strand, counting down.
ACCGGTGAAATGTTTGATGCCGCACCTGCGACCTTCGATGCACCCGCGGCGGCGGTCGAATTAATTCATGCCTATTCCCTGGTGCACGATGATTTACCCTGCATGGATGATGATGACCTGCGGCGCGGCAAAGCAAGCTGTCACAGGGCCTATGATGAAGCCACCGCCATGCTGGTAGGTGATGCCCTGCAGTCACTGGCCTTTGAACTGCTTGGATCGATTGAATCACCTGACAATACGGTATGCCCACGCCTGATTCGCACACTGGCAAGAGCCGCAGGCTCTCAGGGCATGGTCGGCGGCCAGGCGCTGGACCTTGCAGCAGAAGGCAAAGCCCCTGAGCTTTCATCCCTGCAACAGATTCATGCAATGAAAACAGCTGCACTTATAGAGGCCGCGGTGCTTATGGGGGCACAGACAGCAGGTGTTACGGACAGCGGCCAGTTGCAACTGCTTTCAGACTATGCCAGAGCACTCGGCCTGGGGTTTCAGATCCATGATGACATCCTTGATGTAGTCAGTGACACGGAAACACTGGGCAAACAGGCCGGTGCAGATGAAATCAACAGCAAGGCCACCTACCCCGCCCTGATCGGTCTGACTGCCGCCAGAAAGGCCGCAAATGAAGCATGTTCGCAGGCAGAAAATGCCCTGTCAATGTTGCCAATGGACACACAAAAGCTACAGATGTTAGCTGACTACGCTATAAATCGAATATACTAGGCGAATGGCTACCGACATCCCTATAAACCATGCTGATCACGATTTGCAGGACTCTGAGTCAGATTTCCTGCCACTGATTGACTCACCGGAAGACCTTCGGCAACTTGACACCAAAGATTTGCCGCGATTAGCGACTGAGCTGCGTCAGTTTCTTATTGAATCCGTTTCAAAAACAGGTGGCCACCTGTCCGCCGGATTAGGTACCGTTGAACTCACCATCGCCCTGCACTATGTTTTCAACACACCGGTGGATCGCCTGGTGTGGGACGTGGGCCATCAAACCTACCCCCACAAGATTCTTACAGGCCGTCGTAATGACATGGCAACACTGCGCCAAAAAGATGGTATTTGCGGCTTTACGCGCCGAGAAGAAAGTGAATATGATACCTTTGGCGTAGGCCATTCCAGCACATCGATAAGTGCCGCGCTGGGCATGGCTGTGGCAGCCGCGACAAAGAAAGAAGAGCATGATGTAGTCGCCATCATTGGTGACGGCGCTATGGGTGCAGGCATGGCCTTCGAAGCGCTGAATTGTGGCGGAGAAATAGATGCCAATCTGCTGGTCATCCTGAATGACAATGAAATGTCGATTTCAGCAAATGTTGGCGGCCTGTCCAATCACCTGGCACGTATAATGTCAGGCCGCGTCTACAGTTCTGCGCGAGAAGGTAGCAAAAGTATACTTAGCCGTATGGGGCCTTTGTGGAACTTTGCTAAACGCAGTGAGGAGCACATGAAAGGCATGATTATGCCGGGGACCCTGTTCGAGGAACTGGGATTCAATTATATCGGCCCGATAGACGGCCATGACATGAATACCCTGGTCAAAACCCTTGGTAACATGAAACATCTGAAGGGCCCGCGATTCCTGCATGTGGTCACGAAAAAAGGCAAGGGTTATGAGCCAGCGGAAAATGACCCCTGCACATACCATGGCATGCCCCCTTTTGATATTGAAACAGGCAAGGCTGTCGGTAAATCCAGCACAAAACCAGATTACTCCAGCGTATTTGGTCAATGGTTATGCGATATGGCTGACACTGATCCCAGATTGATAGCGATAACTCCTGCGATGGGTGCGGGATCCGGCATGGTCAAGTTTTCAGAAGAGTATCCTGAGCGCTATTTTGATGTGGGTATCGCTGAACAGCATGCGGTTACATTTGCTGCAGGTCTCGCCGCGGACGGTTTAAAACCTGTGGTCGCGATCTATTCAACTTTCCTGCAGCGTGCTTACGACCAGCTGATTCACGACGTTGCGATCCAGAACCTGCCGGTCGTATTTGCTATAGACCGGGCCGGCCTGGTGGGTGCTGACGGCCCGACACACGCCGGTACATTTGACCTCAGCTACCTGCGCTGTGTACCAAACATGACAATAATGGCGCCTTCAGACGAGAACGAATGCCGAAGAATGCTGACCACAGCCTTTCAGCTGAATTCGCCCTCCGCTGTAAGATACCCGAGAGGATGCGGGCCGGGTAGCCAAATTGATGAGGGGCTGACGCCAATAAAAATCGGTAAATCCAGAACCCTGCTTGAGGGAAATAATATTGCCATACTGGCCTTTGGCAGCATGCTGCCACCCGCCCTGGAAGTAGGCAAAAATATTGCTGCTACCGTCATTGATATGCGCTTCGTTAAACCACTGGATGAAGAAATGATCAAGCGCGTGTCTACAAGCCATCAGATGATCGTTACGCTAGAAGAAAATGTAATTAAAGGTGGTGCAGGCAGTGCTGTAAATGAATATCTGGCAGGCATCAGCAGCAACTGCCTGAGGCTAAACCTGGGCCTGCCAGACCAGTTTATTGAGCATGGCGATACCCGTCTGCTACTGGCCGATTGCGGCCTTGATTCATCAGGAATACAAAAATCCATATTAACTGTATTGGATGTTCCTCTTGCCCACAATGCTGAATCCGCCTAAAATCCGTCCCCCCTTCTAGCCAAAGCACCGGATACCTGACGTGACCGAAGATTCGAATACTTGTGACAGCGACAACTGCAGTGAAATTGCTGATGTACAAAGCAGCCATGACAGCCGGAAAATCACTATCGACAAGGTGGGCATCAAAGATATTCGTCATCCGGTCAGAGTAAAAGACAGAAGCGGAGGAGAACAGCATACGGTTGCTACATTCAATATGTATGTTGAATTGCCGCATAATTTCAAAGGCACCCACATGTCCCGTTTCGTTGAGATACTAAATCAGCATGAACGGGAGATATCAATAAAATCATTCCACGACATGCTGGAGGAAATGGGAGAGCGCCTGGAAGCTGAAACTGGCCGCATCGAAATGAGTTTCCCCTATTTCATAAACAAAAAAGCACCCGTTACCAGTGTCGAAAGCCTGATGGACTACCAGGTTTCTTTTAATGGTGAAATCGAAAAAGGAAAAACATCCATCGAATTAAAAGTCATTGTACCCGTTACATCGTTATGTCCCTGCTCAAAAAAAATATCAGACTACGGCGCTCATAATCAACGTTCGCATGTTACCGTTACGATCCGTGCAAATAGCTTCATCTGGATTGAAGAAGTCATCGAAATGGTGGAAAAACAGGCCAGCTCAGAACTCTACGGCCTGCTTAAACGTCCGGATGAAAAACATGTTACAGAATATGCCTATGATCATCCAAAATTTGTAGAAGATATGGTTAGAGATGTCGCGGCAAACTTGAATGCAGATACTAGAGTAGATGCCTATATTGTAGAATCTGAAAACTTCGAATCTATCCATAATCATTCAGCCTACGCTTTGATTGAACGTGACAAGTTAACTGACCCGGCCTAATTACTGGTGTAGCCCTATTACTGTAATATCTACAACAGGAAAACATAAAAAAGCCGCCTGATTGGCGGTTTTTTTTACAAGGCTTCTCGTTATAGAAGGTTGCTCCCCAGGCTTATGTATTAACCTTTTTGGCAGATTTCTTCTTTGTAGACTTCTTTTTAACGGCTTTCTTTTTAACAGCTTTCTTTTTAACAGCTTTCTTTTTAGCAGACTTTTTCTTTACTGCCTTCCTTTTTAATGCTTTCTTCTT
>JBLYYR010000065.1:0-18536 GCA_048550195.1 Arenicellales bacterium | reverse complement strand
CTTTATGGAACGTTTGGTTGTTACGACTTAATGTAACGATTGCAAGTACTGCTAAATATTTTAACTCTCCGAACAGGCCGATCCGCTGATTGTGTATAGCGTATCTAGCCAACCAGTTCTCCGGCGGCCACAGCGTCTGGGTACCACCCGATTCCATCTCGAACTCGGAAGTGAAACCAGTCAGCGCCGATGATAGTGTGGGGTCTCCCCATGTGAAAGTAGGTCACTGCCAGGCTTTTAAATAAAAATACCAGTCCTAGTGACGGGTATTTTTTTGTCCAGGGATAAGGCATTGCTGATCTATTCGTTATTGCGAGAAACGCAGTGACGAAGCAAACTCGTGTGACTGATTTTATTCAAAGACATTGCCGCGCATCGCTGGTAATGACAGGTTTCTTTGTACCAATCAGCTACGCCATAAACAAAAAAAGAGGGCGGAAGTACCCCCCTCTCTTCATATTAAAACGAATTGCTGAGCGTTATTGCACGTTCTCAGGAACAAGCCCTCTTCCACGCAGGCAGTTGTCATATTCTGTTTTATAGTTTGCGTCACCCAGTACCGCTTGCTTCTTGGTCTTATTCTTTTTAGCACCACCAACTGCTGCACCGGCCGCGGCACCTATGGCTGCACCCTTGAGTAGACTTTTACCCTGTATTGCACGGACTGCTGTTCCTCCAGCAGCACCGGCGCCGGCGCCCTTTGCTACAGTATTGCTGCCCTGGGCCTTTTCAGGGTCGTATCCGGATTTTTCTACAGCCTGGTGGTGGCAGAGTTTCTTAGAATCGGCTATGGGGTCATTCGCATTAGCCAATGTGTGTAAACTCAGGGAAATTATCACTGTGCTAATAATTAGAGGAGGTAAAAGTTTCATAAGATTGTGTATCCTAATAGGTGTAATTAATTATACATTTTGATTGGTAAAATACTAACAAATGACAAGAATATATTCTTCACATAAAATTTCTATTGCTCCGATGATGGGCTATACAGATCGCCATGCTCGATTTCTCTATCGTCTGATTTCACCGCATATTTTATTGTTTACTGAAATGGTCACAGCGCGTGCCCTGCTCCACGGCGATTATCGGTATTTATTGAAATTTAACCAGGAGGAACACCCTCTGGTACTGCAATTGGGTGGTTCTGAAGCAGATGAAATGGCTCAAGCCGCCATGTTGGCTGAAGGGTTAGGCCTTGATGAAATAAATATAAATGTCGGCTGCCCAAGTAAAAGGGTACAGACAGGTGCATTTGGTGCCTGTTTGATGAAACAGCCTGAAACTGTCGCCTCGTGTGTCAATGACATGAAAAGACGGACAGCCTTGCCTGTTACAGTAAAGATTCGTACCGGTGTTGATGAGTCAGACAGTTACCAGTTTCTTCAGGAATTTATACAAACTGTGGCGGATGCAGGTTGTCAGACATTCATTGTACATGCGAGGAAAGCATGGTTAAAGGGCTTGTCTCCGAAACAGAATCGAGAAATACCTCCGCTCCAGTATGAGCGGGTTTATCAGCTTAAAAAAGACTTTCCCAAGCTGGAAATAATCATTAACGGGGGCATCCGCCAGGTTGATGATGTTAAGGTGCATCTTAAGCATGTTGATGGTGTCATGCTAGGTCGTGAGGTTATCAGGAACCCCTGGGTTCTGGTTGAACTTGAAAAGTTACTGGGCGGTGATGCTGTTTTGTATAGTCGGCAGGAGATAGTCCAGAAATATATCCGTTATATAAAGCGCCAGCTTGATGAAGGACAATCCTTACATTTACTATTAAGGCCACTTTACGGTTTGACACTTGGATTGCCGGGAGCAAGAAAATGGCGTCAGCTGTTAAGTAGACTGGCACAGGAAAATATTAAGTTAAACGAAGGCTTACAGAGCCTGTCTGATTATTTTATCCGGTAACCGAATCCAGTCTGCATTATTCGAAGTTGTTTTTTTTTCTATCTTCCTGTTTCATCAGATATAGAATGAGTATTACCGATGGTATACCCAGAGATGCAGCATACAGAAAAAATACGGGGTAACTGGTTGCGTCAACGACCACACCGGAAAAGCCGCCGATAAACTTGGGTAGTAATAACATAATAGAACTGAACAGTGCGTATTGTGTTGCGGTATAGGCACGGTTCGTCAGACTGGACAGATAAGCAATAAATACGGTTCCTGCAAAACCCCCCGCAAGATTATCTGCACCAACAACAAGTATCAGCCAGATTACCAGGGGTTGCTGACCAGCCAACCAGGCAAACAACAGGTTGGTTGCAATGACAATAATGGCACCTGCCAGCAGCATGCGCATTACGCCATATCTAACTACAAGAATGCCGCCGATAAGGGCACCAGATATTGTAATAAATTTACCTACCAGCCCACTGACTACTCCAATCTCGGTGCCGCTATAGCCCATGTCCTGATAGAACGGGAAGGCCATCACGCCCAGTGTGATGTCGCTCATTCTGAAGACAGCGATAAAGGATAAAATTAATAACGCATTCCAGCCATTGCGTGCGAAGAAATCGGCAAAGGGGCAGATAACGGCACCGACAAACCATGCCTGCAGTTTTCTTATTTTCTCTGGCAGATGTTGCTTTTGCTCCAGTAATGAAATCACGCGCTCTTCAGTTTCCCATTCCTGGTCTCTGAGCGTGTGATCGGGCTCAGAAATATTGAATGTGGTGATGACGCCTACAAGCATGAAAGCAGCCATACATAGATACGCCAGTGGCCATGAGAAAAAGTCAGCAATGACAAATGCCATGCTGCCCGCAAGTATCATACCGATGCGATAGCCGAGCTGATAGGTTCCAGCCATTGCCCCCTGGTATTCATCTTCAATTGCTTCGATGCGCCAGGCATCAATTGTTATGTCCTGAGTTGCTGATGAAAATGAGGTTAATACAGCAAATAAAACAACTGAATACAGGTCTGTAAAAGGATCATGGTATGACATCATTGCGAGACCTGTGATTACCCCTAACTGCGCAAGAAGCATCCAACTACGCCGCTGCCCCCATTTTTTTGTCATTAATGGTAATGGCATACGGTCCACCAGGGGCGACCAGAGAAATTTTAATCCATAGGCCAACGCAACCCAGCTGACAAAGCCGATAGTGGTCTTGTCGATGCCTTCGCTATTTAGCCAGGCTGAAAGGCTACCGAAAACCAGCAGAATAGGCAGGCCGGCAGAAAAACCAAGAAATAGCATGGTCAGTACCTTCGGATTCTTATAAATCTGAAAGGATGCTTTCCAGTTGTGCAAGGTGGCCTTTATCATGAAGATGTAGTCAACCTGGATTGGAGTTGTAGCCAAAAACCAATATTACATGGTTTGAAGAATAGTGTGAGGCAAGCTGGAGCTGAGGCCTGTAAAGATGCAGGCCAGTATCCTGCGGTTAAACAGGGCATTACGAATTCTGCTACTACTCATAGAGTTTACTGGCTCAGGAGTTTTTGTTGCGAAAACGGTAGAGGGCGATCTCACCGAACAAATTTGGAAATAAATTCAGGCCCGGCCCTGTTTTATTGTCATGGGTGACAGCACGCCGTTCAAGGATTTCAATATCAAGTTTTTCACACAGTTCCTCAAAATCTTTCAGTGTGCAGAGGTGTACATTGGGTGTGTTATACCATTCCAGGGGCAGAGTTCTGTTGACTGGCATTCTGCCACCAAAACCCAGTTGGATTCTTGAGGTAATATTGCCAAAGTTTGGAAAGGTAACGATTCCCTCAGTACCGACACGTAACATTTCACCTAGTAGTCGATGCGGGTAATTGGAGGCCTGCAGGGTCATTGACAGAATAACAAAGTCGAAGGACTCTTCATCAAAATCAGAAAGTCCCAGGTCCAGGTCACGCTGGATGACATTGATGCCTGCCTTGATGCACTGGCTGATATTTTTATCATCGATCTCAATGCCGTAGCCAGAGACTCCCCGGTTGTTTGATAACTCGCTTAATAATTCACCATTACCACAGCCAAGATCAAGTACGCGGGAGTTAGGGGTGATCCAGTCACAGATAACCTGAAAATCTGCACGTGACAGGCTCATTCCGTAAACTCGCTGGCTATGCGATCCATGTAGGCACCGAAAACTGACAGATACTGTGGAAGTGCCAGCAGGAATGCATCGTGGCCATGATGGGACTCTATTTCAGCGTAGGATACGTTCAGGTCATTATCATGCAGGGCCTTGACGATTTCGTGGGAGCGCTGTGGTGAAAACCGCCAATCACTGGTAAAAGATATTACGAAAAAGTCCGCACTTGCCTTCGCCAGTACTGCTGACAGGCCGTTGCCAGCTTCTGTTGCAGGGTCGTAGTAATCCAGTGCTTTAGTCATTAGTAAGTAGGTGTTGGCATCAAAAGTCCCGACAAAACGGTCTGCCTGGTGGCGCAGATAGCTTTCAACCTGGAATTCGATGCCATAATCGAAATTAATTGCATCCTGCCGTAGGTCGCGGCCAAATTTTTCTGCCATGATGTCATCTGACATGTAAGTAAGGTGGCCGAGCATACGGGCAATTCGCAAGCCCTTTTCAGGGATGGTGTCATGTTCGTAATAGTGGCCATCATGAAAATCAGGGTCGGTACGTATCGCCTGGCGTGCTACTTCGTTAAAGGCAATATTTTGTGCAGTCAGCTTTGGTGCCGCAGCAATCACGATGGCATGGCGAAGTCGATCAGGATAATCGATAGACCACTGCAGGACCTGCATGCCGCCCAGGCTGCCTCCGATTACCGCTGCCCATTGTTCTATGCCGAGTTTCTGTGTCAGTCTGTTTTGAGATTCTACCCAGTCGGCTACCGTGACCATGGGAAAGTCGGGGCCATACGGCTTGTCGGTGCGGGGGTTGCTGGTTGTTGGTCCGGTTGAACCATTGCAGCCTCCCAGATTGTTAACACCTACGACAAAGAAGCGGTTTGTGTCAATTACCTTACCTGGACCGACAAGGTTTTCCCACCAGCCTGGCTTTGGGTCATCTTCACTATAATAACCAGCCAGGTGATGGGTGCCACTCAGAGCATGGCAAACCAGGATAGCGTTATCACGTGCAGAATTTAATTCACCATAGGTTTCATATACCAGCTCATAGGCCTTAAGTGTCTCACCGCAGGCAAGAGCCAACGGCTGGTCAAAATGAAAGGTTGATGATTTTACAAGACCAATAGAGCCCTCAGGTATTTTTTCAGGCATCGGTTAGCAGGGTCTCTTGTGCATTTTGTTGTGTATAGTTTTGTGACACATTGGCATTAAGGCGGTAAAGATTATAACGAGATGAGTCTGAGGCAGGTAGTGTATTTATGCCAATAAATCATTCAGTTTTTTCTATACGAGCAAGGATTCTCTGTAATGTCATCGTCTTGTCTCGCAATTCAGCAATATTTTCATCAATACTGGTGACGCGTTGTTCAAGATCACTATGATTCGATTTCAGCTTATTAATGTTGGATAGACGTCTACCGATCTGGTCCTTGTGCTCTTCGATTTGTGTGGAAATTGGCTGTAGAATGGCTTTAGACCAGGCCCTGAGGGCAAAATTTGTCTCATCGAGAATGCGCCTGGCACGACTTGCCATGGTGATGAAAAAGCGTTTTATAACAAAATGTTGTTCTGTAACGACTAGCATCATGCCGTCACGAAATTGTTCTCCATCCTGTCTCAATTGCATAAAGTCTTCTATGAAAGGCTCGATATCGAACTCAGGCGGGGCGACCAAATCCAGTTTGTGTCGCGTTTTAAACTCTTTATAGATGCGGTCGACCAGATCACTGAGCTTAGCAGCTCCAGTATTGACCTCAGACAGCCGTTCTTCTGCCTGATCAAAAAATCCAGCCATACCGCGTTTGAGACCGAAGGTATTCCAGGTTTCTTGCATGGCTATTCGAGAAGCGCCAATCATAAAGTCAATATTTTTGCTGCTTAAGTGTTGACGCAGGCGTTTTGCCTGATCGTTCATGATACGTACAGTTTTGTGATAATCATCCATCGCCAAAGAAAGTCTTTTGCTCTGGCCATGTAGCTGGTTGCTCATTGTTATCAGTACTGTTTTACTTTTACCCCGTAGTTCGAGGATTTCATGACGTTCCTTGACCAGGCCGTTTAAGCGCCCGAGATAGACATCCTTGGTAGATTTAACCATGACGCCGAGTTCACGCTGCACTTTCCTCTGGATCAGAGACTGCTTTTTTTCAATTAAATCGACTGATAGTTTGTCTTCAAGCTTTGGAAGGCCGCTGCGATTCAGCAGCAACCGATCATTTTTTACTTTTGCAATCAGTCCTTTCTGTGCGGAAACAGGGACTACCAGGTCCTCATCAATATCAAGTATGCGCGAGGTTTCTTCAATCTGCCGTCTTATATTGGCCTGTGTAAAAGCGTCATCATGCAGATCATCCCACATGGTGTCGATCTTGTTCAGGACGGCCATGACATTTTGTTCACGTGGATTTAGTGCCACCGTTATGTGATTACGCCAGATATCCATGTCTGATCGCGTGACACCGGTATCTGCGGCCAGAATGAACATGATGGTATGTGCCATGGGCAGCATGTTAAGTGTGAGTTCCGGCTCGGTACCCAGTGCGTTCAAACCCGGAGTGTCTAGAATTACCAGGCCGCTTTTCAGTAGTGGATGCGGGTAATTGATGATTGCATGACGCCAGACAGGTACCTGTAGCTTATTATTTTCCAGAAGATCCAGGCTATGCGGCGGAAAGCCCAATTCTTTGGATTCCTGTTCAGAGATCTCTTTGGTCTGGACCAGCTGTAGTAGTGCTTCAGTCATCTGCTCTGGTGAATCAATATCCAGATCAATACGAGACCAGTTGACAGGGGCTTCCTTGTACTCATCAATGGTAAGAGAAGATTTTCGGGTTTCTATCGGCAGCAGTTGAATGAAAGGCGTTTCATTCTCATCATAAAAGATTTCTGTCGGGCACATGGTTGTGCGACCAACTGATGACGGCAACAGGCGCTTTTTATAATCAGCGAAGAAAATACTGTTGATAAGCTCAGTTTTACCACGTGAGAATTCTGCAACCAGAGCAAGCATGATCTTGTCTGATTTTAATGAGTCAATTAATTCAAGTACTCGAAGTTCTTCTTCTCCTTCTAGCAGGTTCTCGTCGTCCAGCCAGCTTTTGTATGCTTCCAGCTCAGTCAGCAGGTCACGACGCCAATTCGAATAATTATCCAGCTTCCTCTGTAGCGCAGTTGTTGTCATAATATTTATCTGCTGATGTGGTGCTATTTATTTATATGTTAAAGGGTTGGCTTATGTCTTATTTCTATTGGTTGCAGTCCTGGTAGCTCTGGCAACTGGCCAGGGCTATGAACGCTTGCTAGCTTTTTTGTACTTTTATACACGTGCGATATCTCGACAGGTGCTTTACGCACCCCGGGATTCTTTCGCGAAATATTTAATAATAACGTCGCTTGCCTTTCCATTTTAAGGCTGCGGCCTTGATGCGAAGCTTGATCCTGCCTTCTATTAGTTCGGCAAACTTACTAGCGTTTGCTCTTGTATTGTACCTGTAATCTTAGTAGAAGGTCTGTCGATTTCCACTCATACCAGTCTTTATTTACCATAAATATCGTTTTAATTACAGAAGCATACGTGTACCAATATCAAGTATTGGTTGAACAATCAAGCGCAGAAGGAGGCCTAGTATGAGAAAAATGACCATAGGTGACAGATCGAGCATACCGATGGGTGGTATAAATTGCCTTGCTGGACGCATCATGAAATCAGTCAGACTATTGAGCAACGATGTCATGGGGTTGCGTAGATGAGGGTTGACCCAGGAGATTATGATACGGGCGAAAATGGCAAACATAAAAACATAGACAGTCATTTCGAGCAATTTTCCAATTGCGAGTATCAATAGCCCGGCTATAGAGGGGGTTGTACCGTAGAGTAGTGATATTATTAGCAGTTCCAGTATCTGTAAGGCCAGCATTAGCACCAGGGCAGAGAAGTCTATGCCTTGGTAGCCCGGGATTATCCTGCGCAGGGGACGTAAGGCCGGATTGGTCAGGGTCACAATAAATTGTGAAACCGGGTTTGCGAAGTGTGCTCGCAATAGCTGGAACAGAAAACGCAGTAATACTGCCAGAATATACAGCCCAAAGATTGTCTGGATGACAAAAGCAGCACCATTAGCAAAATACTGGCCGGTCATGTCCCGTCCCCCAGTTCGTCTCCCATTTCTCTTGAACGATCAATTGCTGCATTTATGGCATTGTCAAACAATTGTTCGATATTCCCCAGTTCAAGCTGCTGCAGTCCCTTTTCCGTGGTGCCACCAGGGGATGTGACCTTGCCTCGTAGTTCTGCCGGCGTGTCATCAGATTCCATGGCCAGTCTGGCGGCACCGAGAACGGTCTCTATAGCCAGCAGCCGGCTTGTTTCACGCTCCAGGCCAGCTCGCGTAGCGGCTTCTTCCATGGCTTCAATGACACGAAAGATATAGGCCGGCCCACTACCCGAGAGAGCCGTGACGATATCCATCTGTGCTTCATTCTCCAGCCAGACAGTAATCCCGACTGAACGTAAAATGGATTCTGCCAGGTCTTTTTGCAGGTTGTTGACCAGATGGTTGGCATACAGACCGGATGCGCCAGCACGTACTAACGCTGGAGTGTTTGGCATTACACGAACAATGGCAAGCCCCCCGCCTAACCATAGATCAATATCGCTGCTGCGGACACCGGCGGCAATTGAAATAATAAGCGGGCGTTTTGCCTGCACTGCCTGCTTCAGAGGTTCGGTGACCTGTCTCAATAACTGCGGTTTTAGTGCAAAGAGCAGTAAATCAGATTGCTCGACCAGTGCGGAATTGTTTTCCAGACAGTTGATTCCGTATTTTTTAGATAATTGTTCGCGCCGGTTTATGTCCGGTTCTGAAACCTGAATAGCCGATGTCTTGTGACCGCTAGCGAGCAGGCCACTAATCAGGCTTTCTGCCATATTGCCGCCGCCGATAATTCCTAATGTATTCATGATTGATGTTTTAAGTTCCAGGTTTCTCGTTTTTTCATTTAGCTATAACTTTCTTTTATCGGCCCTTAGCTTCTCGGCCCAAACAGGGCCGTCCCGACCCTGATCATGGTGCTGCCTTCCTCTATTGCCAGCTCGAAGTCGCCTGACATACCCATTGAAAGGGTGTCTACCGACGCATGTTGAGATCTCAAACTATCGAAAAGGTCGTGCATGCGGTGAAAGGAAGCCCTTTGTACCTCAGCATCGCTGGTATTTTCTGGGATGGCCATCAGGCCACGGAGTACAAGTCCGGGCAATGAGCCGACAGAACTGGCAAGTGGCAGTAGTTCATCAGCTGCTATTCCTCCTTTGCCATGTTCTTCGCTCATGCGAACCTGTATACACACGTTTAATTTTTCCATTTTTGCCGGCCTCTGGGCTGACAGGCGTTCAGCAATGACTAATCTGTCGATGCTCTGGACCCAGTCAAAATTTTCTGCGATAGCTGCCGTTTTATTTCGCTGTATCTGACCTATAAAATGCCATTCAAGTGCCAGCTCTGCAAGCTGGTTAATTTTCTCCAGGGCTTCCTGTAGATAATTTTCGCCAAAAGACTGTTGTCCCTGTGCAGCCAGGGAGTAAATAGTTTCGGCTGCCTGTTTTTTGCTGACAGCCAGTAAGCTGATCTCTGTCGGCTCACGATTTACCCGTCTGGCGGCAGTATTTACTCGCTGGTCCAGCCGTTCTTTTCTTGTTTCCAGGTCCATGCTATTGGCATTATTTGAATGAAGACGTATTCTACCGTATAACAGCAGTAATATGATCTATAATCAATAAAACGTTAGATGCTCAACAACAATAAAATTTACTGTATTACACATTTACCTTAAGGGAGTCCTTAGATGGATATTGCCGAGTTGCTCGCTTTCTCACATAAACAGGGTGCGTCTGATCTTCACATATCAGCCGGCTTGCCGCCGTTGATACGTGTTGATGGTGACATCAAGCGTATAAATGTTGAATCTCTGGAAGACCGCGTTGTGCACGACATGATCTACGACATCATGAACGACAAGCAGCAGAAGGATTATGAGGAGTTTCTGGAAACAGATTTTGCTTTTGAGTTGCCGGGCATTGCCCGCTATCGCGTCAATGCTTTTAATCAGCAGCGTGGTCCTGCTGCCGCCTTTCGTACGATTCCTTCCAAGGTTTTATCACTGGAGCAGCTCAATGCACCGGAAATATTTAAAAAGATATCAAGCCAGCCGCGTGGTCTGGTGCTGGTAACGGGCCCAACGGGCTCAGGTAAATCGACTACGCTGGCGGCGATGGTCAACTATATCAATGAGGAACGATCAGATCATATACTGACGGTAGAAGATCCAATTGAATTTGTTCATACAAGTAAAAGCTGTCTGGTGAATCAGCGTGAGGTAGGTACACATACGCTGGGCTTTCCCGAAGCATTACGATCTGCTTTGCGCGAGGATCCGGACATCATCCTGGTCGGCGAGCTGCGGGACCTGGAAACAATCCGGCTGGCGCTGACCGCAGCAGAAACCGGCCATCTGGTGTTCGGCACCTTGCATACGACTTCTGCAGCAAAAACGATTGACCGTATAGTTGACGTATTTCCTGCGGCTGAAAAGGAAATGGTTCGTTCTATGTTGTCTGAATCACTGCGTGCAGTAATTGCGCAAACCCTGATGAAAAAGCTTAGCGGCGGGCGTGTCGCGGCACATGAGATCATGATAGCTACGCCGGCAATACGTAACCTGATTCGTGAAAATAAGATAGCCCAGATGTATTCGTCAATACAGACAGGCCATTCGCTGGGCATGCAAACTCTGGATCAGTGTCTGTTGAACCTGGTCAGAAATCGAGTCGTTCATGTTGATGAAGCACGTAGCAGAGCGTCGGACAAGAAAAAATTTGATGGCTCAACAGGTGGTGGGTCCCGGACTGGTGGAGCTTAATTATGGTATTTACTGATCTATTAAAATTGATGATCTTGAAGAATGCGTCGGATTTGTTTATTACAGCCGGCGTTCCACCTTGCTTAAAAGTCGATGGCAAGATCACTCCTGTGACCAAGCAGGCACTGACACCGGATGAAAGCCGCGGTTTTGCCTACGGTATTATGAATGAAGACCAGAGACGTGGCTTCGAAGAACACAATGAGTGCAACTTTGCTATCCATCCTAAGAAAATTGGCCGTTTTCGTGTCAATGTTTTTGTACAGCAGGGTATGGTGGGGATGGTACTGCGTACGATCGAAACACGTATCCCCAAGTTTGAGGAATTGAATCTGCCTCCGGTACTCAGTGAAATTGCCATGGTTCAGCGCGGGCTGGTGTTGTTTGTCGGCGGGACAGGTACCGGTAAATCTACCTCGCTGGCGGCGCTAATAGGCTACCGGAATGAGAACAGTTTTGGCCACATCATTACAATAGAAGACCCGATTGAGTACGTCCACGAGCACAGAAACTGCGTTGTGACCCAGCGCGAAGTCGGAGTCGATACAGACTCCTTCGAATCGGGACTGGTCAATGCTATGCGGCAGGCTCCTGATGTGATTCTTATTGGCGAAATCCGTACTCGAGACACTATGGAGAAGGCGATTATTTTCTCGGAGACGGGCCACCTGTGTCTTGCAACATTGCACGCAAACAATACCTATCAGGCGCTAGAGCGTATTCTCAACTTCTTCCCCGAAGAAAGGCATAATCAGCTATATCTGGATTTATCGATGAACCTGCATGCCATTATTTCTCAAAGATTGTTGCGTAAACGCGGAGAAGATGGTCGGGTTCCTGCGATTGAAATTTTGATTCGTTCGCCGCTGATTGCAGAAATGATTCTCAAGGGCAGGGTATCGGAAATCAGGTCTGTTATAGCCAAGTCAACCGATTCAGGCATGCAAACCTTTGATCAGTCGTTATTTCAACTGTTTGAGGATGGCTTGATTGAATATGATGACGCTATCCGTGCGGCAGATTCTGGTAACGATCTACGCTTGAAGATCAAGCTTGAAAGCAGCCGAAATGAATCAGGGGAACTGGGAGACAGCCTGACAGATGTGTCTTTTTCCTCACTCAATCAAGTGCCGTCAGACATCAAATAATAAAATCTTAACGTATTTCCCTTCCCAGCAGGCAGTCTGTTTGCTATGTTTAGCCTCATGGGAAAAATTAAGAGCACGATTATTACTTAACAGATATTTTTTATTAATCTGCATTGTTGTTTTACGTGTTCAGGCAAAACTAAATGATTAGCGAAAATTATAAAACCCCATGAAAATCAGGTCGATATAAAGTCGAATATGATTTTATAGCAGACATACACACATCATCCGGAGGATATAGATGAACCTTTCACGCAGAGAATTTGTCCAGTTGCTTGGTATTGCCAGTGCATCAGGCATGTTACCCACCAATGCCCTGGCCGCTCGCAATCCCGCAGCAATGTACGATCAGAAAAAGTTTGGCAATGTCTGCCTGATGCATATCACAGATTGCCATGCCCAGCTCAATCCAGTTTATTTTCGTGAGCCGAATGTCAATATAGGCGTAGGTGGGTCTAAAGGTAAGGCGCCACATATCGTTGGTGATAAGTTTCTCGAACATTTCAAGATCAAACCTGGAACCATCGAAGCCCATGCATTTACCTACCTTGGCTATGACAAGGCAGCCAAAACTTATGGCAAAGTGGGTGGTTTTGCCCACCTTTCAACACTGGTAAAGAAGGTGCGCGCTGATCGTGGGGACAAGAATTGCCTGCTGCTTGACGGCGGCGATACCTGGCAGGGCTCTGCCACGGCCTACTGGACGCGTGGTAAGGATATGGTCGGTGCGACCAATTTGCTTGGTGTTGATGTCATGACCGGGCACTGGGAGTTCACATATCCAGATAATGAAATGATCGATAATGTGCGCGACTTTAAAGGTGATTTCGTCGCCCAGAACGTTCGTGTTAAGGAAGACGTCCTGTTTGATTACAAGTTTGCTGATTTCAGTGATTTTAACGAAGATACCGGACACGCCTTCAAACCGTATACAGTAAAAAATGTGAACGGTGTAAAAGTGGTAGTCATCGGCCAGGCCTTCCCCTATACACCGATTGCCAATCCAAAACGCTTTATCCCGGACTGGACCTTTGGCATTAATGATGAGTCGATGCAGCAAGTGGTCGATCAGGCTCGAGCTGCTGAGAAGCCAGCTGTTGTTGTTGTCATCTCACATAACGGTATGGACGTGGATTTGAAGATGGCCTCACGGGTCACTGGTATTGACGTCATCTTCGGCGGGCATACCCATGACGGAGTGCCACAGCCTTCGGTAGTCAAAAACCCGGGCGGTAAGACACTGGTTACAAATGCCGGATCAAATGGCAAGTTCCTTGGCGTCATGGATCTCGATGTACGAAAAGGCAAAGTGCAGGGATATCGGTACCGCCTGATGCCGGTATTTTCAAATCTACTGGAAGCTGATGCTGAAATGTTCAGGTATGTGGAGAAAGTTCGCGCGCCTTATCGCAAACAATTACGTGAAAAACTGGCGGTTGCCGATCAGACACTGTATCGCCGCGGTAATTTCAACGGTACTTTCGACCAGGTTATTTGTGATGCACTGCGTGATGTGAATGATGCAGAAATCTCACTGTCCCCAGGCTTCCGTTGGGGTACCACTGTTCTTGGTGGCCAGGCTATTACCTTTGAAAATGTCATGGACCAGACCTGTATTACCTATCCCAATACCTATCGCCGCGAGATGACCGGTGAAGAGATAAGAGTCATACTGGAGGACATAGCGGATAACCTGTACAACACAGACCCCTACTACCAGCAGGGTGGTGACATGGTTCGTGTGGCGGGTATTGACTATACGCTGGCACCCAACAAAAAAATTGGCAGTCGCGTATCAGATCTGCGGCTTGATAATGGCAAGAAGATTGAAGCGGCCAAAAAATATACCGTATCTGGCTGGGCATCGGTCAATTCGATACCTGACGGTAAACCTATCTGGGATGTTGTTAGCGAATATCTGAAAGACAAAAAGACCGTCAAGATAAAGAAGATGAATCTACCCAAACTGGTCGGTGTCAAGGATAATCCGGGTTTGTCTTCTTTTGGTAAAGTCTGATTTGAGAAGTGTATGCAGTTCTCTCTGCTGAAATATTTGACTGGCCTTTTGTTAGCGATGCTTGTCGTCGCTATAGCAGGATGCCAGTCAGATTCACAGGTATCGCAGCCGCGCCAGGTCGACTATGATCTTGGGAAGTATTTCTCAAGTATCCCCAGAGACTTCCCCGAACAGAGGGAATTCCATGCCAGTGACGGCTCTCTGCAGGCCTTTACTGGATATCGTCACGGTGGCAAACAGCAGGTTGCTATTATTTATCTTCATGGGCTGGAAGGCCATGCAGGCTGGGGCCGTGCTCTGTCAGAAAAACTGGTAGAGCGGGGTTACGATGTGTTTTCACTGGACCGTCGTGGTAGTGGTTACAGCAGCAAAAGTTCCCGCACTGTCAACGGCAGGCCTGTGCAGTATGAAGATTATGTCAGCGACGTTCATTCCTTTTTAAAGCCATTAAAGGCCCATTACCAGTCAGTCTACCTTATTGGCTATGACTGGGGGGCGAGGCTTGCACTTGCTTATGGTATTGCCTATCAGGGGCAAAGCAGGGGGCTGGTACTAATCAGCCCGCGGCTAATAGTACCCGGTGCCAGTTTGACACAAAAAGTTAAATCCATGGCCGGTATGCCAGACCCGAACGAGCGGGACATGGCCGCAGAATTCGATCCCGAGCTTCATGTCACGAGCAGTGAAATTCAGTTAGCTCTGGCAACAGATAACTCACGGGTGAAAGAACTGGATGAGAATTTTCTCAAGCAAAGCATGCGCATGAGTGAATTTATTAAAACGTATATCAAGCGTATCAACCAGCCTGTGCAGCTCTTTCTGGCCAGGCCTGACCCTCTTATTGATGAAAAGGGCCTGATTGCTTTACTCGAAAAAGGTCAACAACCCTCGTTTGATGTGCAATATATAGATGGTATGAAGCACGCACTGCAAATTGAGGTGCCGGACCGCCTCGCCCGTGATATTCATCACTGGATACGCTATCAGGAGCTGTCACGTAATGGCGGGTAGGTTAATTTAACCGAAGCCATTATTGCCGACTTTAATCAGGAGTTGGTGTGTGTTACCACAAGGCTTCTGGTTTGATAATGTCATATGACAGAGGGTTTGGTCTGCGTTTGACGAAAAAGGTGCGACGCTGGGTGTGGCCGATTTGAGAGAAATATTTCTTGATGGGGATGTGCTACGCGAAGAAAGTCAGAGAACCAAATAAAACTAATAAAAAAGATGCCTGTCGGGTTACGCAAAATGGTAATAATGTGCGCTACTGGTATGCTTCAGATTGTAAGATATGTTAATGTTCGAGGTCTCTAAAAAATAGAGATGACGGGGGCGTTTTCCCTGATTTTGCAGGTATTCGGTTTCAGCGACCGCTGCGGACAGTGGAGGAAGACACCGTGCGTTTTTTAATAACGTATTAAACAATGAATGAAATGATTGTGTTTGCCGGGCCGAGCTATGCCTGGCGTGCACATCGGGAATCCCAGATAGAGAGGAATATCCATGGCAGTAAACAGGGCAGGCCTCCCGCAACAGAAAAATAATTACAGGTTTTTAAGATTAATATCAGTACTTTGCCTTTCTGCTGTGGTACAGGCAGCAAGTGCCTGGAGTATTGTGGATGTTGAGCTGAAACAGGTAGGTAATTCGTCAGTACTTGGTGGTTCAGTCATTCCTTACAAAGAAGTTTTTCTGAATGCCCAGATGCCAGGCCGGGTTACCTTAATCAGTGGCTCCGAAGGTGACAGTTTCAGTAAGAATGCATTACTGGTGTCGCTTGATGATGACGCATTACAGGCCAAACGGCAGGCGATATTGTCGCGAATCTATGGTGCCGACAGTGCACTCAGGAATGCGCGTGCGCAATATAATCGTGAACTCTGGTCTCCAGCCAGCCGTGACTCAACACGTCAGGCCACGGGGATGGGGGTGCCTTCCATGTTCGATTCCATGTTTACACGTAACTTTGCCACCATGTTTGATGCCGGTGAACCCGGCCTCAACCGACAGACAGATCTGATCGCACAGGGTACAGGAATGAGCCAGGCTTATGCTGGCTACCTCGAAGCCCAGGCGGGACTGGCAGAACTGGATGCAAAGATTCGGGATACAAAATCTATGGCACCTTTCGATGGCGTGATTACAGATAAACTGGTTGAAGTTGGTGATACCGTCCAGCCAGGCCAGCCATTGCTGAAGTTCGCCCATATCAAGTATCTTCGGGTACAGGTTGACGTCCCGGTCAGGCTGGTGAAAAATCTGAAGCTCAAGCAAATTGTCCCTGTCAGGTTAGATGGTAACGATGAAGATGTTTTGGCGCGTGTCAGCCGTATATATCCAGTCGCAGACTCCAGTCGTCATACAGTAAAAATAAAACTCGACCTGCCAACAGACGTAGTGGCTGGACCAGGGATGTATGCCAGGGTAAAGATTCCTACTGCCCAATCAGGTCAGGAGTCCAATACACCAGTCGTTCCGGAGTCTGCTGTCATTCGTCGTGGAAGTTTGCCATCTGTATTTATCGTCAATGATGAGGGCGTCGCTGTGATGAGGATCGTTAGAACTGGTGCCAGCACAGGTAATGGCATGGTAGTTATCAGTTCCGGATTGAGCGGTAATGAGCGGATTATCGATAACCCCCCTCCGGGGATTGTATCTGGCTGGCGGCCCAGCCAACCGCGTTAAATAACAAAAGACTAGCGATACAGGCCAAGAAACGTAACACTGCGGAATAATAATGACTGATAACAATAATCAGAATTCTAAAGGGGAAGACGAGCAGAACTTCAGCGCACAGGAATTAGCTGCTTGTGCCCCGGATGATAACGAAAAAGAAAGTCTCGGTTTAGCCGGTAATCTAGCCAAAACATTCATACATTCTCCCTTATCCCCCCTGTTCTACTTTGCCCTGCTTGGCCTTGGCTTCATGGGTATGATGTTTACGCCTCGCCAGGAAGACCCACAAATATCAGTACCCATGGTGGATATCTTTGTTAGTTACCCGGGTGCATCATCCAGTCAGGTGGCAAGCATGATTGCCAATCCTCTGGAAAAGATTATGTCTGAAATCCAGGGTATTGAGCATGTTTACTCCGCTTCCCAGCGGGGCAACGCCATGGTTACGGTACAGTTTCAGGTTGGTGAGGACATGGGTAAATCGCTGGTCAAGATCTATGACAAGCTGGAGTCCAATAAAGACAAGATACCTCCTGGTGCTACACCGCCCTTAGTCAAACCCAAACCGGTAGATGATGTTCCCGCCGTCACTCTGACCCTGTGGTCAACAGAGATGGAAGACGATTATCTTCGACTGCTGAGTCTTGATGTCATGCAGGAACTCAAAGCGGTAAAAAATACTAGCCAGGCATTCATCACGGGTGGCCGCTCCGAGCAAATTCGAATAGAAGCGGACCCCGCGCGCATCGCGGGCTTTAACCTGACCCTGGATCAGCTTGCCCATACTATTAGTAGCGCTAATGGTGAAATCGAGGCAGGTGCAATCGAGAAAGGCGGGTATTCCTTAAAAGTGTATACCGGTAGTTTTTTGAAGACAGCCAGTGATATAGAAAACCTTGTTATTGGTACAAAAGACGGCTCTGTTGTTTATGTACGGGATGTTGCTGACGTAGTAGAAGGTCCTGAAGAAACAAAAAGTCTCGTTAGCTTTTACACTGGCCCCTCTTATCTGAGTGACACGGCACTTGTTCCCGACGGTGCACCTGCTGTCACCATTGCCGTGGCAAAAAAGCAGGGTACTAACGGTGTTGATGTCGCCAATGATATCCTGGCCAAGGTTGAATTGCTCAAGGGTCGTTTGATACCGGACAATGTTCATGTTGCGGTGACCCGCAACTACGGTCAAACGGCAAATGACAAAGTCAACAGCCTTATACTGAAACTGTTCTTTGTGACAGGCTGCGTTACCCTGCTTATCTGGTTTTTCCTTGGTCTGAAGGCGTCCATGGTCGTCCTGATCGTTATTCCGAACGTCATTTTAATTACAGTATTTATGGCGTGGGTGCTAGGCTTCACGATTGACCGGGTATCGTTGTTTGCACTGATTTTCTCCATCGGCATACTCGTCGACGATGCAATCGTGGTGATAGAAAATATTTATCGCCGTTGGCTGGAAGAAGGTGCCATCAGCACCGAAACGGCTATTGATGCCGTCCGTGAAGTCGGCAACCCGACCATCCTTGCCACCTTCACGGTAATTGCTGCACTGCTGCCTATGGGTGCTGTAAGCGGCATGATGGGACCGTATATGATGCCTATACCCGTACTGGGTTCGGCTGCCATGTTGTTCTCATTGTTTGCCGCCTTTGTCTTTACACCCTACCTGGCCATGCGCCTCAGGCCTTCACTTGAGGCTTTGAAGAAGGCGGAAAAGAAAGAGCATCAATCCAAT
>JBLYYR010000064.1:0-2978 GCA_048550195.1 Arenicellales bacterium | reverse complement strand
TGTTACCGTTCGACTTGCATGTGTTAGGCATGCCGCCAGCGTTCAATCTGAGCCAGGATCAAACTCTTCAGTTTAATGTTTTCAGTCACTTGGGGTGACCAATCCTTTTGCGATGAAGAGTAATCCCTTATCAAAACTACTATAGGTTTGACTTAGGTTACTTACATCGACGTCTCTTGACAGAGCGTTCATCAACGCAAGCACCCACACAAATTACCTAATCAAATTTTTAAAGAGCGAGTCTGGCCATTTAGCCAGCGCAGACGAACCATTATACGCACATGGTGATTTCCGTCAAGTCCCGAAGGCTGGAAATCCTTGTGCGGTGGGGCCTTATCAACCACCTGTCGTCCACAAGAGGCGCGCATTATACGCAGCTTTCGGGGGCCGTCAACACCCTTTGGAAGATTTATTTCAGAAAATTCTAATACGCCCTGAATTCTTTAATTACCGGTCTGCTGGCAGGCATTAACACGGTGGCAGGTAATTGCTCAGGATAGCTTTTTAGTCAAACCAGCGGGGTAAGGGGGGTTCCTCGTATCTTAACCGGGTCACCACGATCAAGCACATTCCCGGTTACGAAAAAAACTGATCAGATCCTCACAGGGCATTGGACGGGCAAAGAGATAACCCTGGCCTTCGACACATCCCAATTCGGCAAGAAAATCATACTGTTCCTGGGTTTCTACACCTTCCGCGATAACCCGCAAATTGAGCGCTTGTGCCATTGCCAGAATTGTCTTAACGATAGTTGTGTCGTCTTTATCGAGGATAATGTCACGAATGAAAGATCTGTCGATTTTCAGGATATCTATCGGAAACCGTTTCAAGTAGGCCAGAGACGAGTAACCCGTCCCAAAGTCATCAATCGCAATGCCGATGCCCATACTACGAATAGAGTTGAGGTTCGCCACAGCTTGTTCAGGGTCCTGCATGATGCCGCTTTCCGTAATCTCGATTTCAAGTGCGTCTGTTCCAAAATCACCTTGGCCGACCAGATCCTGCAGCATGTCGAGCGTGTCCTGATGATATAACTGCTGCGCCGACAAATTGATCGCCAGACGTTTCAAGACACAACCGGCATTGCGCATGGTGACACTGTCCTTGGCAGCCTGACGCAGAACCCATTCCCCCAGTGGAATAATCAGGCCTGACTCTTCTGCTACCGGAATAAATTTATCCGGTTCCGTCATGCCATGTTCCGGGTGCGCCCATCGAACCAGGGCCTCGAGACCGGTGATCTGGCCTCCCGGTAAGGTGAACTGTGGCTGATAATAAAGACACAACTCTGAAGCGCGAATCGCGCCTCGCAATTCACTTTCAATTGCAAAACGATTTGCCGTTACGGCTCCAATCTCTTCAGAGAAAAACTGGTAATTATTCCGTCCCTGGTCTTTGGCGTAGTACATGGCTGATTCAGCATTTTTAATAAGCACATCAAATTCATCGCCATTACCTGGAGACATCGCAACACCAATACTCGCGCCGAGATACATTTTCTTGTCATCCAGCACAAAGGGTTCATGCAATGCGGTTAACAGCAGTTCGGCCGCTTCAGCTGCCTGTTCAGTGCTCTGAATATCCAGCAGCAAAACAACAAAATCATCACCGCCGAGCCTGGCGAGGGTATCGCGTTCATTTAGTATCAGGCTGAGGCGTTCCGATACAGCCCTCAACAGATAGTCACCACTCATGTGGCCAAGCGTGTCATTAAGGTTCTTGAAGCGATCCAGGTCAAGAAACATGACTGCCAGACCAGTCTGTTTCTGACGAACATATTTCAATGCCTGCTCCATACGATCCCGCAGCAACCAGCGATTAGGGAGCCCGGTCAGAACATCATGATAGGCCTGGTGGCGTAAGGTTTGTTGTGCTTCCCGCAGAGCACGACGTTCATCGGCATCGACCAGTTCCCGACGAATGGCAGGAACTAGGCGAGCAAGATTGTCCTTCATCAGGTAATCCTGTGCCCCATTACGCATGGCCTCAACGGCAACTTCTTCGCCTATCGTGCCGGAGACAATGATAAAGGGAAGATCTTTATTCCGATCCTTGACAATTTTCAGCGCGGCCAAACCATTAAATTCCGGCATCTGATAATCTGACAGGACAATATCCCAATCCCTTTTCTTTAATACTGTCAACAGTTCCTTACTGTTATCAACCCGAACGTGTTCAACATTAAATCCCCCTTTGCGGATCGCGCGCAGCACCAGTGCCTCATCATCAGGATTGTCCTCGATCATTAACAGCCGCAGACTGATTTGCTTGTCGCTTGCTTCAGGCATCAGGGACCTCATTCAGGACCAGCCAGTACAAGCCAAGTTGGGCGACCGCCTCTGTGAACCGATTAAAATCGACTGGTTTGCGGATGTAACTATTGGCGCCTAAATCATAACTGCTGACAATATCCTGTTCTTCAGATGATGAGGTCATAATGACGACCGGCAGGCGACGGGTGCGCTCATCAGACTTGACGCGTTTCAGGACCTCCAGGCCATCAACTTTGGGAAGTTTGAGATCTAACAGGATCACCACAGGAATATCGTGAGGGTCGCGGTCCGCATAACCACCCTCACAAAAAAGAAAATCAAGGGCCTCTACCCCATCTCGCGCTACCGCGATCTCATTAGCAAGATTGGATTTTTTTAAGGCCCGAATTGCGAGCGCTTCATCATCAGGATTATCCTCAACCAACAGGATAAGTTTACGTCTCATAGCATCCCCTTCTTTTCCTCGATTGCTAAATGACTCACTTCCCTATGCTACTAAAGATAGCAGTTTCTCTAATGGGTGCTTGTACTATGTCAATAATTTACATCGAAAAAGTTTCAGTTCGTAATCAAACCACTCGACCATATTAAATTGGTATTTAATAGAATTCTTATATTACACAACAGCTATTACCTTTGGCCTAATTTATGACATTACATTATGGCAAGGTAAAGTGAAAACGGGCCCCCTGATTGGGTGATGCT
>JBLYYR010000063.1:0-30420 GCA_048550195.1 Arenicellales bacterium | reverse complement strand
CCAGTCCATCTTTTTTGAATTTACATGGCTCATCAAGCAACCCGCATTCAGACACCTTATCCAGCTCAAAGGCTTCGGTCTTCTTTGCCTGACTAGCCCGATACTCTTCTTCTCTGTCTGTCTGGTAATAGTCGGCAATAATATAGCCTCCAATCAAAAGAAAGGGTGTGATAATTGTTGCGGCTTTCATGTGTGGGGTCATGGGAATCGTTTTTACAGATTAGGGTTTACAGTTAAAGACTAAAGACTTTTACCACAGAGGACACGAAGGTCACAGAGGTTTTTTAGTCTGCGTTATTTCACTTGATTGAATCGAAGTATGATTTAGTTAATGTTGCATTACACCCATAGTGACAAATAAAGCTTTTTCTTCCTCTGTGTCCTCTGTGTCCTCTGTGTCCTCTGTGTCCTCTGTGTCCTCTGTGTCCTCTGTGATGATAGCTTTTCGATTTTTCATAAAACAGAAATAAAAAAAGCCCCCGCAGCGTATGCTGCGAGAGCTTCTTGTTTTCGGCCTTAAATCCTAATGGCCTGTGGCACCACTACCCGCACCGATCGGGACACGGATGTCTTCTACCAGGTGCTGGATGTGGTCAGGTGGTGGCGCTGTCATCTTTGATACTATGATGGCTACAGCGAAGTTAACCACCGCCCCTATTGCACCGAAGGCATTCGGAGAAATTCCGAAGAACCAGTTTGCATCCATGTCGCCGAGGTAACTGGTGCCCGGAATAAACATGATGCCTTTATGCTGAAAGACATAGAGCATAGTGACGCTGATGCCGGCTATCATGCCCCAGGTTGCACCGGCACGGTTCATTTTCTTGTTGAAGATGCCCATCATCAGAGCAGGAAAGATCGATGCCGCCGCCAGACCAAATGCAATCGCCACGGTTCCTGCGGCAAAATCCGGTGGGTGAATACCAAAGTACCCGGCCATCGCGATAGCACCTGCCATTGCTATACGGCCTGCCATCAGTTCATTTTTCTCCGAAATTGTTGGCACAAAGATGCCTTTCAGCAGATCATGCGAGATAGATGAGGCAATTGCGAGTAACAAACCGGCTGCTGTTGACAGCGCTGCGGCCAGACCACCGGCTACTACCAGTGCAATCACCCAGTCGGGTAACTTGGCAATCTCAGGATTTGCCAGCACCATAATGTCACGGTCAACCTTGACCATTTCGTTGCCTTTCCAGCCAAATGATTCTGCTTTAGAGGCAAATGCTTCGTCCTTGTCATTGTAATACTGGATGCGGCCATCACCATTCTTGTCTTCATACTTCAAAAGACCGGTAGTTTCCCAGTTTTTAAACCATTGTGGACGTTCTTCATAGGCAAGGTTGCCTTCAGGATTGCCTACTTCACCAGTCTGGATAGTCTCCATCAGGTTGAGGCGAGCCATTGCGCCGACAGCAGGTGCAGTCGTATAGAGAATTGCTATAAAGACCAGCGCCCAGCCTGCAGTAGCCCTGGCATCTCTTACTTTTGGTACAGTAAAGAAGCGCATGATGACATGAGGCAGGCCCGCAGTACCGATCATCAGAGTAAGCGTATAGACGAACATATTAAGCTTACTGCCCATGACCTGAGTTGTATATTCCTTGAACCCCAGGTCAGTCACGACCAGATCAAGTTTATCCAGCATAGAAAGAGATGTACCTGCCATGTCAGCACCCAGGCCAAGCTGCGGCAGTGCCACACCGGTAAGATGCATGGAGATAAAAATTGCCGGTACGGTATAGGCAAAGATAAGAATGACGTACTGCGCAATTTGCGTATAGGTAATGCCTTTCATTCCGCCCATGACTGAGTAAATAAAGACAACGCCCATGCCTGCGTACAGTCCGGTATTATAATCCACTTCAAGGAAGCGTGAAAAAGCGACACCAATACCTTTCATCTGCCCGATAACATAGGTAATAGATGCGAGGATCAAACAGATTACAGCAACAATACGAGCCGTTCTTGAGTAATAGCGCTCGCCAATAAATTCCGGTACGGTAAATTTTCCGAATTTACGCAGATACGGCGCCAGCAGCATTGCCAGCAATACATAGCCGCCAGTCCAGCCCATCAAAAAGACGGATGCGCCGTAACCATTAAAGGCTATCAGACCAGCCATGGATATGAAGGAAGCGGCTGACATCCAGTCCGCTGCTGTTGCCATACCATTGGCTACAGGATTTACCCCCTTGCCTGCAACATAAAAGTCACCGGTGGTCTTTGCTCTGGCCCAGAATGCAATCCCGATATACAGTGAAAAGGACAGCCCGACCGCTAAATAGGTCATAGTTTGAAGATCCATAATGCCCCCTTAATCTTCGTGTACGTTGAATTTTCGATCGAGCTTATTCATGCGCCAGGCATAGAAGAAGATCAAAAATACAAAGGTATATATCGAGCCCTGTTGTGCAAACCAGAAACCAAGTTTATAACCGCCCAGGCTGATGCTGTTTAGTGGCTCAGCAAGTATTATTCCAAAGCCAAATGACACGATAAACCAAACAACCAGACATCCGGCAACCAGGCGAATATTCGCCTTCCAGTACGCCTCTCTATCACTCATATTGGGACACCTCTTTTATTATGTTTGTAAAAGATTATTATTTATACCTGTCTGCGCAGGGTCGGTTGATTATAGCTATTTATGGATAAATAACAATTACTAATGGGCATATTGCCCAATCTAAAACTCATACTGATAAATCTGCTTTTATCTAGCGTTACAAGTAATGAACCTGAAGGATCAAAAACTTTCATTTCAGTAAGCTCATTAAACATTTCAGCAGAAAAAAGCATCTTGAAAAAGTGCTGGAGTTCGGGACAGTTACATTTGTGTTGTAAAAAATCCAACTGCCGTATAGTGTGGATCGCGGTCAAGCACCGGGGCATCATCTGCACGTAAAGAAAATACAGCTAATATCAGAATTAATAGAGGTGCCCTTAACAGTTAAAAACAAGCTTAGCACGGCATTTGATCACAGCATGACTGGCCTAATACTTCTGTCCAACATTTTTCAGGTTAGCTTTTCTTAAACGTAAGCTCAGGCCCTTCAGCAGCCCTATACTCAGCTCAGGATAATTGATAATTAAACCTCGTAATCGGGATTTTTCAAGTGACAGTATCATTGAATCTTCAAGTACATGCGCTGTTGCAGAGCGCGGTAGTTCATCCAGCAGGTTCATTTCACCAAAACATTCACCTGGGCCTATTTCTGCAATGAACTCTTTCATCTTCTGCTCAGGATTTAGATAAATACCAATTCTTCCACTTTGCAAGATATACATATGATCGCCATGCTCACTAATATCAAAAACCCGGTCACCGGCAAAGTAATTTTCTTCATCAAGCAACTTCGCCACTGTTCTGAGGTCTTCGGTTGAGACTTCTGAAAACATCGTGGACTGTTTCAATAATAGTATTCGTTCAAACAGATCAGGCATGGCTTTTGCTACTCAATGTTGAGTTCTTATGATAGGTAACACACTCGTTCAACCATGGATCAGCACCTTCGGCTATCCACTCCAGCACATCATCAATAGATTTAAAACTTTCTTCCATATTTGACGGTTTTCTCACAGCTGCATCATCAAACACCTGCAGCAGTAATGATGTTAATTTGCCCTGGCTAATCATAGACAACAATTCGCAGGCATTAGCAATATGGCGTTTATCCCGGCTCTTCAGACCGGCCCTGATGACTTCTATATCGCCATCATGTGGTGAAGATTGCAAAGACAGCAGTGCTAGATCAATCAGGTCATGCGTACGTTCATTTATTGCATGACACAACAGCATGATGCCTGGCGTTAAATGGTCTTCCTGTTTTTCTAGAAACTTAACTGCTTTATGCATTAGTACAGCTTTCTCAGCCATGGCCACGGAGACAGAGAACATCTTCTCAGCTGAAGCGCCATACTCAATCAGGCAATAAATTATTGCCTCTCCAGCACGTGGCGATCCAAACTGTTGCTCAATCAACTGGTTGACCAACCACTGCTGTGGGTTACTATAACGGATTGCCATGCTCTTTATTGCTGCTTCACGCACAGCCGGGAAATGATCTTCAATAGCGCAATTTAACAATTTTTCACGTTCATCATACGAAAGGAAATGTGCGGCTTGTACAGACTCCTTTCGCACCTTCCAGTTTTCATTCTCGGATAGCTTGATCACACTGGCCTCGGCTGCCTTAAATGCATCAGTCGGCCAATTGACCAGTAGCTTTAATGCCATTACCTGCAAACGACTGACCGGCTGGTCCAGCATTTGAACTATTACTTGCTGAATTGCACTAAAGACGGGTTCATTTAGATAGACACTTTCCAGGCCCTGTACCGTCAATTCGATTCCTGGAATATAAAAATCAGGCCGCGGGTCGCTGAGCAAGACCATCCATTCATCAATTGCCTGCTGGCTTAACCCTGGCACAGGGTATATCAATGCACCCAGGATGCCCGCAGCGCGTAATCGAGGCTGATCATTACCCAGCAGGCTTTCTACCTTTTGCCTTGCAATACCATCACCCGATACAAACAGGGCTTTGTACAAAGTGGCGTCAAGGTGGGCATCCCCCTTGCCAATTTCTCTACGCAACTGGTTCCGTAATTTTTCTGACTGAAGGGGCTGAAGCAGTCGGATCATCTGATCTTTTGCCATAACAGAGGCTCTCTGCATACGTTGTGGCAAGAGACTGGCTGCCCGCTCTGGATTTGCCTTGCTCAACACATTCGCGTAAGCAATTGAGATTTCTTCATCTTCCTGTAGCACACCCTGCTCAATATCATTCAATATAGAATTGTCTGTACTATCAAGCATTCCCTGTATTTGATGCTCCGGCACAAATAAGCTTTTTTTCAAATTATTTACAATTTCGGCTGCATAGGCCCTGTTCATCTTGCGATTGAACCAGAAATAGGCCAGTGCCGCCAACATGCCTGGAAACAGGAACAGAGAAGGATTTTCGGACCTTTGCGCAAACCACAAAAATATCCCGGCGATAACCAGTGCCAGGGGCAATACAACCACTATCGACATGGCCCTGCCTCGGCCCTGTATCTGCATCGGCAAGGCATCCATGAAGATGTTTCTAACCGGTCTGCGAAAGGCCGGCATGATGGCATCCTTATTAAAACTGCCTATCAGTGCAAGAGGCAGAGTAAAACTGAACATTAGTCCCAGATAGACCATGAAGCTGGTGGCCGGGTAGACAAGGTTTACTTTTTTCACGCCAAAGCGTCGAATCACGCGGTTTGAAATGAAAACCTGCATAAGCAATGCCAGTGCACTGGTCGTGGCTGTCAACAGACCAAAGAATGAACCGAGTGCCTCTTCAGTTTCAAAAGTGTTTGTATAGATACGGTTCAGCGTGTAATAAAGTACGTAGGTTGATATCACCATGAAAAACAGCGCAAATGAAGACATCTTTAATAGTTGAGATGTCTTCATGAATTTCAAACCCTGAGATACCTGATTAATAGATTGCTGCAGCCTGGAACTCTCCTTGCGCCCTGCCCGAAAATACGGCGAGACACCTTTTTTACCGTGCCAGACTGTAATTACGGCTAAGCTAAGCATCAATAGAAGCACCCAGACCAGCAGCATGTCCTGAACACCAAGCACCCTTGACATACCGGCCAGAAAAAGTCCTCCTATAATCATCCCTACCTGACTGCCGGCAAGAATTATGGGCATTAATCGTTTGGATTGGGTCTGCACCAGGTTCTGCCCCAGATAAAGAGCACTGTGTACGAGAAACAATTCGGATACTAATTCAAATAGCAGAAAATATGCCGGATAGACCATGTCACTGACACCCAGCTGCATCATCAGCCAGTTACCCAGCAACAAGGTAATCATAACGGTGAAGATGATTTTAAAAAACCGCTCAGACGGAAGTGCATCAACGAAAGCGGCATACATCACACTGACTGCACTTAACAGGATGCCAAGCAGGATGAACATCACAGGCAGATATTCTATTCCGTATCGTTTGAAAAAAAGTGCGTCAGCTGTCCCCCTGCCCAATGCTATTCCGGCACCCATCAAAATGAACACAATCAGCAAATAGCCGAGCTGACGCCGCTCATCTTTGTGGACCAGTACTAAATCGGAAAGACGATCAAGCATAGCGAATCCTACCCCTGAACGGATATTTATCGATGCAGATTTTCATTCGCCCTTGGTGTTACTTTGGTACATAACTATTCAGGTGCCCTTTTTTATTCGGCGCGTAGGCACTTTATATGTGTTATTACACCTTGAGTATAACTTAGCGTGATCATTCCAGCCCTTATTTCTTCTTTATCCACAAAATCTAGACAAACAACACCATAACGAAATAATTTTCCAGGTTTGCTATCCTACCGTCATGAATTCTCATCAGACACGATATTAACAACGATGAAGAGTTTATCGTTGAGGTAACTCCTGACAGTTATCCGCAACTCCCAACAATCCGATATTCAAGGAGATCTTTGTTATGAAAAGACTTACTCGTTTTTTTGCAGCAGCGCTGATTGTCAGCGGTTTATCACTGGCACCAGTCGCTGATTCTGAGGCGTGGTTTAATATGAGCGGCCCCTGGAACAACGGTTCCGGCTGGGGTGGCGGTCCTGGCGGCTGGGGCGGCAACCCATGGAATAGTGGCTGGGGCGGCGGTCCTGGCGGCTGGGGTGGTGGTCCTGGCGGCTGGGGCGGCAACCCATGGAACAGTGGCTGGGGCGGCGGCGGTCCTGGCGGCTGGGGCGGCAACCCATGGAACAGCGGCTGGGGTGGTAATCGCTACTATGGCGGCCAACCTTACTACGGTGGCGGTGAACAGTACTATGGCAGCCAGCCTTACTACGGTGGCGGTGAACAGTACTATGGCGGCCAGCCTTACTATGGTGGCGGTGCAGCAGATGCGCCAGCACCTGCTCCAGGCCAGTACCCGGAAGTCACTCCTGCCGATTAGTTTTTACAAGCAGGAATAGAAAAGGGCCGCATTACAGCGGCCCTTTTCATTTTCAAATTAATCTGAAGAAGCAGGCGGCTGGAACTTGCTTTGAACTAAATGAAATACTCAGTGGCAGCCTCTGAGTTTTTCATAAAGGATATACTGGATGCGGTTTTTGCTCTTCGTAGTAGGGCATCATACTTGGAACAAGGGCATCAAGAGCTTCGATACGTTTACCGGATGATGGATGGGTACTAAAAAAGTCGTATGAGGAACCGCCGGATTCCTTGCTCATCTTCTGCCACAGTGTAACAGCTGCGTGGGGGTCATATCCCGCACGAGCTGCCAGTTCCATCCCTATATGATCCGCCTCTGTTTCCGCAGTCCGGCTGTTTGGCAATGTTATTGCTACTATCGCCGCTGTAGATGCACCCATAGCAACAGTACGACTATCTGTTGCCACAGCTACAGCTAAAGCGCCTAACGAAGTTGCCATTGCCACTGACATTTTTTCCGCAGTGTGTTTAGCCAGTGCGTGTGAAATTTCATGTGCCAGCACCTGTGCCAGCTCATCATCGGTAGGATTTATTTTTTCTATCAGTCCGGTGTAAAGGGCCATACGACCACCCGCCATGGACCATGCATTGACTGTCTTCGGGTCATTGATGATCTGCATACTCCATTGCCAGTTTCGTGTATCCGGCCGCATGATCAGTGCTTCGTAAATTAGTCGTCCCGTTATCCGGTTGACCCGGTCAATCAGAGCCTGATCGTTTGATATCTGGCCCTTTTTCTCATAGTCATCCATTGTTTGTGCATACGCCTGCGCCGACTGCACAATCGCCGATTCTTCCGAAATCATCATAAGCTGATTGCGACCCGTCGGCGATGTAGCACAGGCTGCCAGCAACAATGGCAAAAATATAATAAAAAACCGGCAAACTAACTTCATCTGTTTGCTCCCTTAATGTCCTCAACCCTGACGAATAGCTGTGACGCGAACGTCTGCTGCTGCCGGTTTCTTGACCCGATACTCCCCTGATGGGAGGCCGCAGATTGATCAATACTGCCAATTGCAATCCATTCACCCAGTTTGCCGCGTGCTGTAGTACTGACGTTCGTAACAGCGACATTCGACCGTGGCTGCCATCCCTGCTGTGGATAACGGCCATTAATTCTTAGATTATTGCGCCGTCGGCTGACAGTGTTTATTTCCAGAAATACTTCATCGCCATTCAGCCTTGGAATTGCATAAAAACCAGTGACTGCAGGGTAATAAGCCACGTTATCATAGCCATAGATACCGCCAGGACCTACGACGGTACTACGATTCCTGACTGGAATTTCTTCACCTGCCGAAATATAGGCCTCACGCCCCTCAAGTACCTGCACCTGCTGGGTGATATTGCTTTGTTCGTTTTGACTGTCTGATTTCATCTTTACCGACAGGGAATTTTTGTCTCCATTGAGCTGATCAGAATGTCTGTCACCTATGGCGATGCCACCTTTATTGATGGACAGATTACCGGCCCGTCCCTGAACAGAAGCTGAACCCTGCTTGCCGGTACTGCTGCCTCCGCGTTTGACACTGATCAGCAGGCGGGCAGGGGGCCTGTCCAGTGTCGCCAGCAGCCTGCGGACTTCTGCCATTTTTTGTGGAGTAGCGGTGACGACTAGCTGCCCCTGCAAGCCACTTACTGAACCGCCAGGAGAGACCAGTGGACGTATTATCGGGACAATTTCATTGACTGACCGGTAACCAAGGGGGACCACCTCTGTCACCATTTTCTGTGCCTGGACAACACTGAATGTTGCCGCATAAAACAGCAGCACCAGACAAAATTGCTTCATGGCAATATTGACTCCATCGCCATCAGGTCATCCATCACTTCACGACGGCGGACGACATGAAAATCTTCCCCATCCACCATGATCTCGGGGGGCCGCGGGCGGCTATTGTAATTTGAGCTCATGCTAAAACCGTAGGCACCGGATGAGCGGATCGCCAGTAAATCCCCTTCCTGCAGTGAAAGTTCACGCTGCTTCGCCAGGGTGTCGCCTGTTTCACATACCGGGCCGACGATATCCCAGGTTTTCGTCGCATCACTTTTGCGAGGCGCTACCGCAACGACTTCCTGCCAGGCACCATAGAGTGCTGGACGCATCAGGTCATTCATCGCCGCATCGACCACGGCAAAATTATGGCCCGGTGTATTTTTCAGGTATTCAACCCGTGTCAGAAGAATACCGGCATTGCCGGCAATAGCCCGGCCCGGCTCCAGGATCAGGGTCAATTCCGTCATATTTCTTTGCTGCAACCGCTCGCGTATGGCCTGAACATACTGTTCAGGTTCTGGCGGTTGTTCATCCTGATAGGAAATCCCCAGTCCACCACCAATGTCGAGATGCCGGAGATTTATTTGGGCCTGCTTCAGTCTTTCAACTATATCAAGAACCCGGTCCAGCGCATCGATAACCGGAGATATCTCCGTTAACTGTGAGCCGATATGGCAATCAATACCCACCAGGTCCAGCATCGGGTATTCGTGATTCGCCATGCTATAAAGCTCATACGCCTCATCAACAGGGATACCAAATTTATTCTCTTTCAGTCCGGTCGATATATAGGGATGTGTTTTTGGATCAACATCGGGGTTCACTCGCAGAGAGATGGGTGCACGTACCCCTAATTTGCTGGCTATACCGGCGATACGCCGCAGCTCATCGGCTGACTCTACATTAAAGCACTTGATTCCGGCACGCAGGCCGGCACGAATTTCAGCACTGGTTTTACCTACACCCGAAAAAACGACTTTTTCAGGATCTCCCCCGGAACGTATCACTCGCTCCAGCTCTCCGCCTGAAACAATATCAAAACCCGCACCCTGTCGTGCCAGCACATTCAGTACAGCAAGATTGGAACTGGCCTTAACGGCATAGCAAATCAGATGCGACATTCCCTGCAGCGCCTGATCGAAGGCCTGGTAATGACGGCTTAGTGTGGCTCGCGAATAAACATAGGCTGGGGTGCCGACACTGCGGGCAATTTCTGCAAGGGGTACTGATTCAGCGTGCAACTGTCCTCGCTGATAGGTGAAATGATCCATTTTGGTAGCTAATCCTTATCCTCCGGCTTAACTTCACTTTCTGTCATTTCCTTTGTAGCCTCTCTCTCAGGATCACTTGCCTTCACCTCAGGTGCAGGCGCTTTTTCCAGATACAAGGGGCCTTTCTGTCCACAGGCAGACAACAGAAACAGGCTGGTTAACAACAGCAACCCTGTAAAACGTATTTTCATCAAAAACTCCAGGATAGTAGAATACTCATTATGTTAAGTATAACCCGTGAATCAAAGTTACAACACAGGAAAAAAGATGACAGAAACCACAAATAGTCAGGCATATACCGAGACACTTGAACAACTCGAAGAACTGCTGGATAACAGCGATGCCGACATCGATTACGACACTGTCAGCGATATCCTGACCATCGAATTTGAAGACCGCAGTAAGATCATCATCAACTACCAGAGTGCCAACGGACAACTATGGCTGGCCGCCCGCAGCGGTGGATTCCACTATGACTATGATACAGAAACCGGCAGCTGGAAAAATGACCGCAACGGGATCGAGTTATTTGATGAGCTGTCAGAATTTGCGAGCGGGCAAGCGGGAGAAAAGATTGTACTCAAGCCCGGCTAAGGACTAAGGAAGCATAGATGGGTTTTCTTTAATCTTTAATCCTTAGTCTCAAATCTTTCTTTTATTATTCCCTGAAACTTGCTGGCCTTGCCTGCTGACATCAATTTAGTATCGCAACCAACCACCTGGGCTGCAGCCAAATTGTCGGGATTTTCCAAAAATTCCTATTTCCTTAATTCTTAGCGAATGTTTCACGCGCCCTTCTTATCGCAGCTCGAACCTGGTTTGGTGCAGTGCCGCCGATATGATCGCGTGCATTGACAGATCCTTCCAGTGTCAACACATCAAACACATCATTATCTATCTCATCACTAAATGATTTTAATTCATCCAGGGCCATGTCTGACAGGTCATGCCCGGCCTGCTCAGCGGCCTGCACTGCCTTACCGACGATTTCGTGGGCATCGCGGAACGGAATATTTTTCCTGACCAGGTAATCGGCTAGATCGGTGGCCGTAGAAAAGCCCTGTTTGGCGGCCTGGTACATGGCATCTGATCTGACTGTCAACTGCGGAATCATTCCTGCAAACACGCGAACCGCCGCTGTTACCGTATCAAGACTATCGAACAGAGGTTCCTTATCCTCCTGATTATCACGATTGTAGGCCAATGGCTGCCCTTTCATGATCATCAACAGAGAAACAAGATTACCAATCACACGGCCGCTTTTGCCACGTGTCAGCTCAGCGACGTCCGGATTTTTTTTCTGCGGCATAATGGAGGAGCCCGTACAATAGGCATCGCTGATATCAATAAACGCAAATTGCGCTGATGACCAGATGATAAGCTCCTCAGACATCCGCGATAAATGGATCATGATGACTGAAGCGGTGGACATGAATTCCATCGCAAAATCACGATCAGAAACGGCATCAAGAGAGTTTTCTGCCGGTGCATCGAAGCCAAGCAGTTCTGCTGTGTAATGACGATCTATCGGAAACGTCGTCCCGGCCAGTGCAGCAGCACCCAGCGGCATACTGTTCATCCGTCGGCGACAATCAGATAATCGGCCCAGATCACGCCGCAGCATTTCCACCCATGCCATCAAATGATGCCCAAAGGTCACCGGCTGTGCCACCTGCAGGTGGGTGAATCCGGGCATAATGGTGTCAGATTGCTTTTCAGCGAGATCCAGCAAGGCCATGATCAGTATCTTTATTTCAGTGCTAAGGGATTCAATTCCCTGGCGCAGATAAAGGCGTATATCAGTCGCCACCTGATCATTGCGGGAGCGGCCCGTATGCAGTTTCTTACCTATATCACCGATATTTTCTGTTAAACGTGCCTCGATATTCATATGCACATCTTCCAGGCCGTGAGACCAGCTAAATTCACCCTGCTCGATATCCTCAAGAATCTGATCCAGTCCCTCAATGATAGTTCTGCTTTCTTGATCGGTCAGCACACCGACCCTTGCCAGCATACCGGCATGTGCCTTCGAACCTTCGATATCCACTTTATACAAACGCTTATCGTAGGAGACCGACTGCGTATACTGCTCAACCAGTTGATCCGTCGCTGCAGTAAAACGGCCCTTCCAGGGTTTTTCTTTTTTATCTGCCTTTCCAGCTGTCATGTTTCGTCTTCCTCTCGTAATCTGCCGCATTATACCGATACATTAGGAATCAATATATCCACGAATGTAATTGGGTACCTCAACTTAAATGCCCCCCAAAAAACCATTCATCCATATTTTTTTACCGATTGTCAGGCATTTATGGCAAATGCAGCAATAGCGACTAGATTAAAAGTGAGCATTATCTCAAATCTGGTCAGCAACCCTCATCAATCTGCACCCCCAAACCGTAGACCAGATCCTAACCCCCTTTTTTTAAAAGGGGTTTTTTTTAGCACTATAAAATTTGTGTCAAAAGTGAGTATGCAGTGGTGAAAAAAGGAGTATCACTCAAAGATAGCGCTATAAATTATTTCCAGTTTCATATACTATACAATTTAGTTGCTTTTACTAACTTACCATTCGTCTGCCAATTTCAGCCTGTAATCAGCAAGATTTCATTAGTTGATCTACAAGTGATAGATTTGTCAGCGTTAGTACTAAGCACTAACAACCTGGTCCAGCAACCCTCATCTGATACACCCCCGACTACTGGACTAGATGATTCAGACCCCTTGTTTTCAAGGGGTTTTTTTTTACCACTGCTGTTATCATGATTGCTGCAAGAACCGTATTTCATTCTGCAACCCTGGATACTGGAATGAACAAGGAACAAACAGCAGCGACCGACATCCCCCCGATTTCGCCGGACTACACCGATTCTGTAACAGGTGTATTCTTACTCGCCGCATTACTCAGTAGCCTGCTAGTCAGCATGGGTCGAGTCGGCAACTGGGATGCCAGTTATATAACCGATTTTGTGGCATTGCTTGCGGCCGGTTCACTGATTGCACTTACTGGTGCTCTGGTGTTGAAGGTTTTCAACCCCTTCTTAAAATCTCTTTCTACCCGTGCAGGTCTGGCTACAGCCTATTTAATGCTTATGGTAACCACCTTCGCTATTTGCTACATCCTGTATGCTACCGTCAGTAGAAACTGGCCGCTTACCGTATCCAGCAATAGAGAACTGCTATCATTTCTGCAGATTTTTATCATCGCCACAGTAAACTACGTCATCGTGCTGGCGGTACTGCTGCAAAGGGCGAAAACCAAAGATATCAAAAACTCATCTCAAACTGCCAAACTGCAAGCGCTGCAGTCGCGTATACGGCCACATTTTATGTTTAATAGCATGAACAGTATTGCCGGCCTGATTCGAAACAACCCTGAAATGGCCGAAATTGCTCTTCAGGATTTAGCTGATCTAATACGTGTACTGATGGCTGATGCACGAAAGCTTGTGCCACTGTCAGCCGAAATCGAGACATCAAAGCAATACCTGAAGATCGAAAAATTACGCCTCGGTGATCGCCTGGGCGTGCACTGGCATTTGAAAAGCATTCCCAAGAACTGCTTTGTCCCTTCACTTATTTTGCAACCCTTGCTGGAAAATGCCGTTTACCATGGCATAGAACCCAGCTTTGGTGGCGGTGTTATCGATATAGACATGCGTGCCGACAGCCGTAGAGTTCAGGTACTGATACGCAACCCCTTACCGGATGATGGCGAGCGCAGTCATCGTAAAGGCAACCAGATTGCCATGGATAACATTAAGCAAAGACTAATCAGGCATTTTGGTGAAGCCGCTTCGCTCAGTTCCAGTCGACGCAATGATGTCCATATCACGAAAATAATCTTTCCCATCGTAGCAAACAGATGAACATTCTAGGAGACACATGAAAATTCTAATTGTTGATGATGAAAGCCTCGCAAGACAGCGTATGCGAGACCTTCTTACTGACCTGGGTGAAACAGATATTGTTGGAGAAGCAGTTAATGGCAGCGAGGCCATAGAAAAAACCGTAACACTGAAGCCTGATCTGCTATTAATAGATATTCGTATGCCGGTAATGGATGGCCTGGAGGCAGCCATGCATCTGCAGGGCATAGAAAATCCACCCATGATTATTTTCACCACGGCTTACGACGAACATGCCCTGGAAGCCTTTGAGGTGAATGCTGTCGATTATCTATTGAAACCTATTCGCAAAGAGCGATTGGAAGCAGCACTGCAAAAAGCGCAACCGGTCAGTGGCGAGCAGTTAAAAGAGGTCAGTCGTGCGACTGATTCTAAATCTGCACGTAGCCACATTAGTGTCCATATGCGAGGCAGGATCACGCTGATACCTGTGCAAGACATCATCTATTTCATTGCTGACAACAAATATGTCACTGTGCGTACTGCCACTGAACAACACCTGATTGAGGAATCGCTGGTCAGTCTCGAAGAGGAGTTCTCTGATCGTTTCCTGCGCATTCACCGGGGTTCACTGGTTAACACTGACTACCTGCGAGGCATGGAAAAAAATACTGCCGGCCACTGGCGGGTATTATTGAAGGGTATTGATGAAAAACTTGTTGTCAGTCGCAGGCATACGCCGCAAGTGAGGCGCTGGGTAAGGCGTTAGCTGATAGTATTTTCTTAACCATACTGACCCCGTTTGCTATTTTTTCATCCAGATAAAAGCCATAAAAATCTTCATTGCTGATACCAATAACAGGCTTACCTGTCTGCTTCCCGTCCGGGCCAAACACCATCACAGTTGGCACCAGATAGACTCCGTAACTCGCTGCAAGCTTCCGCATAGAAGTCACTTTACCTGAAAAATCTTTGACCTGTGTCTCGCTGTCAATTTCAAGTTCGCGGACAACAATACCCGGGTAGCGCGTATCTTTCGACAATGGAACCATGTAAAGGGAACGTACAACGCTGCAGTACGGACACTCAGACGAACCAAACATCACTACCAGTGGCTGCCCTTTGCAGGCTGCATGATGAGATTCACGGGACAAATCAGTGGCCCAGGGCAACTTATCGTCGTACAGGCTTGTGTCATCCTCAAACTCTGCATCTATATCCGAGTCGGCATCTTCGCCCTGTAGATTCGCATACGAAGCCAGTAGCACGGCAGGCAGAGCGATGCCGATCAAAAAAGAAAGTAGTGTAGTTTTCACGAATGACATTGCAGGAAAGCCCCCGTCTCAATTATGATGCGCTGTTCAATTGGCATTAGTGAAACTAGTATAGCAGAACACCCGAGCAATCAACTGGAGTCCTCTTTTGAAGAAAATTCGCATAGGTACGCGTAAAAGCCCGCTTGCGCTATGGCAGGCATACTTTATTCGTGATGAGCTTCTTGCCCTTCACCCATCGCTGGAGTGCGAAATCGTAAAACTGAGTACCGAGGGTGACCGTATTCTGGATACACCGCTGGCAAAAATCGGCGGCAAAGGTTTATTCATCAAAGAGCTTGAACAGGCACTGATCGATGAACGAGTGGATATCGCTGTACATTCAATGAAAGATGTCACTGTTGACTTGCCGGAGGCACTGCACATTCCGGTTATCTGTAAACGAGAAGCGCCATGGGATGCCTTTGTTTCAAATAATTACGATCAGTTCCTCAACCTGCCCCAGGGTGCCCGCCTCGGCACATCCAGCTTGCGCAGGCAGATGCAGTTAAAAGCAGCACGGCCAGACCTGGATGTTGTTTCCCTGCGTGGCAACGTCAACACACGTCTGGCTAAACTCGACGCCGGTGAATTTGATGCAATCATTCTGGCTGCTGCAGGCCTGATTCGACTGGAAATGGCCGACCGCATCAGTGAAACCCTGGCGCCAGAAATCTGCCTGCCTGCCGTCGCCCAGGGAGCTGTCGGTGTTGAGTGCCGAAAAAACGATGATCAGACTTTGTCTTTATTAGTGCATCTGAATCATCCACCCACCCACGCAAGAGTCATCGCCGAACGTGCCATGAATTCTACCCTGGAAGGTGGTTGCCAAGTCCCAATTGCCGGTTTTTCAGAAATCCACGAAAACACGCTGCACATACGCGGCATAGTCGGCGCCCCGGACGGCAGCCTGCTATTGCATGCGGATATCGCTGGGCTTACCAGCAACGCTGAAGAGCTTGGGCAGGAACTGGCTAAGCAGTTGCTGGCAAAGGGAGCAGGAGACATCCTGGCGGAAGTCTATGGTTGACTTTTTTTGTGCTGGCGCACAGCTTAATTCTCTTTCCTTTTATTATTTTTCTTGAATTAATATGAGTTTTTCGCCCTTCATGTGCGAGTATCTTTTCTTTGATGGCCTAAGAAAAGATACCAAAAGAAAGGCCACCCGCAGGCTTGCCCTACGGGTTCCCTGCGATGCTCAGATAAGCTGGCGGGGTGTGAACTCGTGGCGCGCTGACAGGCAGATCTTACCCGTTACACCACACTGGCTCAGACAGGCACATCCCGAAACCCCAGCTCATCCTGCGCATCTCGGCTAGCCTGAACGGGACGGGTAGGTCAAAACCAGTTGTACCTCATGGCCTATTGTAGGAGCGCCGCTCGGCGCGATTCTTTTCCATGCAGTATTGTAAAACTCACAACAATCGCACCGAGCGGCGCTCCTACACCATTTCATTTTTGATTTTGATTTTAGCCTTTGACTCACCCATCCCCTTTTGGGTTGCCGGGCACTGGAGGTCTGGGCCGGAACAGCGCGCAGAGTAGCCGCAGGCCAATACATCGGGGCGGCTTTTCTTTGGTTCTGTGTCTTTTGCCCGGATAAAAGAAATGAACTCGTTCATGAAGGGTGAAAAACTCATATCAATTCAACAAAAATAATAAAAAAGAAATCACTTCTTTTTAGTATCATACATAAAAAAGGCACAGTACCGGGCCATCAACAAAACCATAGAAAATGACAAAAACCCCATTACAGAACTGCACCATAGTCGTCACCCGTCCAACAGGACAGGCTGACAGGTTAATCGATATACTCGAAAATGCAGGCGCAACAGTTGTCCATTTCCCGGTCATTGAAATCACTGCCATAGCTGAACAGGAATCACTGCTAGAGCAGGCTAAGCAGCTAAGCTCCTACGATATAGCTATTTTCATCAGCCGCAATGCAGTGATCTACGGTACCGACCTTCTGCAACAGCAGGGAAGCTGGCCCAAATACACACAAATTGCCGCCATTGGTAACGGAACAGCTCAGCAACTAGAGTCCATGGGTTACAACGCGAAGATTATTTCCAGCACGACTGCTAACTCTGAAGGCCTGTTAGCCGAGCCTGTAATGAACTCAGTAAAAGGAAAACACATACTGATTGTCCGCGGACAGGGTGGTAGAGAAAAGCTCGCTGCAGCACTGCGTTCACGTGGTGCGGAAGTTGATTACTTTGAGTGTTATGAGCGCAGCTGCCCACAGATAAATGCCGACGTACTGAGCAAGCTATGGGACAAGAATTCAATACAGGGTATCATTCTTACCAGTGCGGAAGGCCTGAAAAATCTCTACCAGATGGTAAACAAAAAAGATTTGCCACGATTAAACTCCACACCCTTATATGCTATTTCATCTACAATGGTGGAACTCTGTGGCAAACTGGGGTACAAATTAACCCCGGTGCTGATGCCTTCCGCCCATGACGAAGATG
The DNA here is from genome assembly GCA_048550195.1 of Arenicellales bacterium. Taxonomy (GTDB): domain Bacteria; phylum Pseudomonadota; class Gammaproteobacteria; order BMS3Bbin11; family BMS3Bbin11; genus BMS3Bbin11. The sequence goes on along the minus strand of JBLYYR010000063.1, from coordinate 12,734 downwards.
TACTTGAATCTGTGACAGCGCAGTGTGCTGTAAAAATGACCTGATGCACGAACCACCCAAAATATGACATGAGCAAAACTAAAAACAAGAATACTGAAACGGATGACAGTGACATAGCCGAAGGCATGCCTTTCAATGCAATAGATAATTCGAGTGATGAACTGCAGGCAGGCAGTGGCGAGAAGGATCCTGTAAAACCTGTGAAGACAAGAAAGGGCGGTCTCGGGCTGGCCATTGCCGTACTTCTGTCACTCGCTGCCCTGGCAGCCAGCGGCTACCTGTATCTGTCGCAGAATAGCCGGTCTCAGCAAATCTCTTCCGCAATCAGCAGTCTTGAAAACTCCCTGAAAACTGTCCGTACCGATCAGCAAAATAGCCAGCAGCAATTGCAACAAACGGTTAAACGGCAAGCTGCTGAAACTCAATCTATAAAAAAATCGATGACTCGGCTATTTACACGTGTAGAAAACACACAGCAGACATGGTCAGTTGAAGAGATACATCAACTGCTACAGCTCGCCGATGATCAACTGGCACTTGCAGGAAATATTGATGGAGCAATAACGGCACTCAGTATAGCAGACAGGCGCATTACCGACGGCGGGGACCCTGAACTGCAGCCTGTGCGCAAGCAGATTGCCAGCGACATAGCCAGCCTGCAGCAGATTGATCGCGTCGACCTGGCTGGTACTATCCACCGCCTGCGTGCCGTCGAAGATGCCATTGATCAACTGCCCGTCGGGAACCAGACTCCTGTAACGGAAAAGCCAGAAACAGCAACTATCAGCAATGAACCTGCTTCTATCTGGCAGCAGTTAGGGCAGGACATGTCCAGCCTGGTGAGGATACGCCGTATAGACCGTTCTGAGGTCCCTCTCTTGCCACCAGAGCAAAATTATTATTTGCGTGAGAACATCAAGGCTCTGTTAATCACTGCCCGCATTGCCCTGCTGCGTAACGACACGGCCATTTATCAAAGCAGCCTGCAACAGGCCGAGCAGTGGCTGGCAGAATATTTTGACAGCACTAGCCAGAAGACACGATGGGTACTAACTGAACTGAAAAATCTCGCCGCTATTGATCCTGCACCGCAGCTGCCAGACATCAGTGCCTCACTCAGCAGCCTTCAGCTTATCACCGAAGGTAAACAGGAATAATGCGCTTTCTGATCTTCATCTTTCTCGCCCTTTCCGCCGGTATCGGCCTGACAATGCTGGCTGATAATCCCGGCTATATTCTGATCAGCCGGCAACCCTGGTCGATTGAAACCTCGTTGACAGTATTCATCCTGGGACTGCTGGCCATTTTCATCCTTTTCCATCTCCTGCTTCGCCTGTTCGATAATTTACTTAGTACCCCGACAAAGCTGCGAAGCTGGCAAGCTCAGCGCAATCGGGATCAGGCTGCTGAGGACACTCGTAAAGGAATTACGGAAATGATCATCGGCCATAGACCACAAGCTGAAAAGCTCCTGACAAGAAGGCTGGCGGATAGTTCACAACCAGAGATCAACCTGCTTGGTGCTGCCTGGGTTGCTCAACAAGATAATAATCTCGAAAAACGTGATGACTACATCAGCCAGGCAGGCAGCCTAGCTGCATCTGCCGCAGACGGTACTTTAACAGCAGTGGGACTGGTTCAAAGCCAGTTGCAGCAACAGGCGGACGAATTCGAGCAGGCACTTGACACCGTCCGTGCACTGCATCAGCAAACACCGGCAAACCCTGCCGTCATACGCAGCTTGATCAAACTACTCAATACGGCTGAACAATGGCAGGAACTGCTCACCACACTTGCAGCTGCAAGTCGATATCATGCGCTAACAGAAGAAGAGTTGCAGACTATGCAGTCACTGGCAGCGACTAAGCTGCTGGCATCCAGCAGCGACTTCGCTGAAGTCGAAAGTAACTGGAAAATACTGCCGAAAAAGCTTCGTAAACAAACAGGCGTCATCACCGCGTATTGCCGAGTCCTGTCAGATACTGGCAAATATCAGGAAGCTGAAGCCATTATTCGAAATACGCTAAAGCGAGAATGGTCTGACGAACTGATAGAAATTTACGGCCTGCTTAAAACTGAAAACCCAACCGCTCAACTAAAACAGGCTGAATCATGGCTCCCGGATCATCCAACAGAGACACCACTAATGCTTTGCATGGGCAGGCTGTCCATAAAAAGTCAATTATGGGGCATGGCTCGCAGCTACCTCGAACTGGCAGTGCGGAACGGCGACAGTCATGAGGCTACACTGGAACTTGGCTGGCTATTTGAGTCACTTGGTGCAACCGATGCAGCCATGCATGCATACAAAACCGGTCTGGAAAGCAGCCTTGGTAGTCGTGCTCAGGATTTTACAGTTCCGGTGCAGTCACGTATCGAGCCGGAAAGTGTCAACCAGCCAGGCCCTGATGTAGATTTCGATCATGATGACTCCTCGCCATCATTGGCATATTCAAACGAATCAAAATAGAGTCGTCCCTGCTCCAGTCCCTGAGCGGAAAAACTCTGCTTGATGGCATTAATCATTGGTGGCGGGCCACTGGCATATACATCCAGTCCAGCCAAATCAGGGAAGTCAGCCAGTACGGCCTCATGCACCCACCCCGTTGCACCTTGCCAGTCATCTGCCGTTTTCGGCTCTGATAACACCGGGGTATAGGTTAAGCAATCAAGTTCCTCTGCCCATTGCTTCAGCTGTTTGTCAAAATACAGATCTTTACCTGCACGCGCACCCCAATACAGTTGCAGCGGACGATCACAGCCTTCCTTCCTTACTTTCTCAAGCATACTTTTCAATGGTGCAAAGCCGGTTCCGCCAGCAATCAATATCGCCGGTCGGCTACTGTCATCACGCAGGAGAAATGTTCCAAATGGGCCCTGGATTCGAAGCATGTCCTTTACTTTCATTTCATTAAAGACCTGACCGGTAAAGAAACCATCAGGGACTTGCCGTATATGTAATTCGATAACACCGTCTGAAAAGGGTGAATTAGCCATTGAAAAACTGCGCCGACGACCATCACGCAACAAAAAATCCAGGTACTGTCCGGCATAAAATTCAAATTTTTCATGGGGTGGCAACTTTAATTCAACAAGCATCACATCATCAGCCATTTTTTCCAGCCGGTTCACACGACAGGGCAATGTTTTTATTTCAATATCAGCTACCGCATCAATGGTTTCTACTTCCAGCCGTGCATCTCCTTTCGTTATTGCCTTGCAGCAGAGTATATATCCCTCCTTTTCCTTTTCCTCACTTAATGCAACAGGCCTTTCATCCCCTTCATACTCTACTTTGCCGCTATGCAGCAAGCCCATGCAACTGCCACAAAAACCATTGCGGCAGTTATGTGGAATAACAATACCCTGCCGCAATGCTGCACTGAGGATATTTTCACCCTCTTTTGTATCAAATCTTCTCTTGTCATTGACGAGTTCTACACTGTCTGTCATAACTACTCATTATCCTTTGTAAAATTATCGGTACTTCTGTTATGGATTGTACCTTCTAAAATGACAAATTCACCTCACACTTGCCATCCCTATCATGCCAGAACTCCCCGAGGTTGAAACAACCCGCCGTGGTATATCAGAACATATTACCGGCCAGACCATATCCTCAATTCGTGTCAATAATCCAAAATTACGCTGGCCTGTACCTGTCAGCAACATGCAGTCTTCATTGCCCGGTCGGCAGATTCTCTCAGTTAAACGTCGCGCCAAGTATCTTCTGTTTGATTGCGGCATCGGCAGTCTCATAATTCATCTCGGCATGTCGGGCAGCCTGCGCATACTGGATCAATCTATCGCAGCTGAAAAACATGACCACGTCGAAATACTGTTCGACAATGGAAAAATTTTGCGACTGCGTGATCCGCGCCGCTTTGGTGCAGTGCTGTGGACCAGGCAGCCAACGGAAGAACACCGTTTATTAGCCAGTCTGGGCCCGGAACCGCTGAGTGACGCGTTCGATGGTGATTATCTATTTCATAAGACACGCAAGCGCCGCTGCAGCATTAAAAATCTCATAATGGATTCACATATTGTGGTTGGAGTCGGCAACATCTATGCCAGTGAAGCATTATTTCATGCCGGCATACGGCCCGGTGTATCTGCCGCAGGCCTGACCCGGAAATCAAGTCATCTGCTGGCAACTGCAATCAAGCAGATACTCGATAAAGCGATTGCTGCTGGTGGCACCACATTGCGGGATTTTACTAATAGTGATGGTATGGCCGGCTACTTCAACCAGTCACTTTTGGTCTACGGACGTGAAACAGAACCCTGCCTGCTATGCGGAACCGGCATCAAGCGAAAATTAATTGGCCAGCGTTCCAGCTTTTATTGCCCGAACTGCCAGAAATAGTGACCGTTTGGGAGAAAAATCCTTGTGGCAAACCGTAGAATGTGCGACTTTTTCGCTTAGCGCATATAAAAATACCGGCAACTCTTAATAAATTACTTTAAGTTTGTTGTGGAACTATCATAAATTCTTGTATTTTCCTGCATCTGAATCTATAGTTATGGTTCCAGGAGAAGTCTAACCAAAGGGGCAATTAGATGGCTAAGCATGGGATTATTGATGATTTTGAGGCTTATAGTGAGTGGCGTAAGCAGGTCAGAAACGTTATCAAAAAGTATCGTGATATCGCCAAGGCCGAAGATCTTACTAATGCTCACAGTGAACAACGCCTAAATCAGATTATCAGTACGCTGCATGATGACAAGCTCTATATTGCCTTTGTCGCCGAATTCTCGCGTGGCAAATCCGAACTGATTAACGCTATATTCTTCTCCACCCTGGGTAAACGTGTACTGCCCTCCAGTGCGGGTCGAACAACTATGTGCCCCAGTGAGCTACTGTACGACCATGATTTTGAACCATCAATTCGCCTGCTGCCAATTGATACGCGTTCTACCGGCACCAGTATCCAGGAATATAAAAGCATGCCGGAGGAATGGAACGACTATCCTCTGGATATCGATTCTCCTGAGCAGATCGCCGAAGTACTTAAACATATCACCGAAGTCAATACCGTCAAGCCGGAACATGCAGAGAATCTCGGGCTGCACATTACCAGCGATGAAGGCCACGAAGATGGGCTGCACATGGATGAAAATGGTGAAGTGGAAATTCCTCGCTGGCGTCATGCCATTATCAATTTCCCACACCCGTTACTGGACAAGGGACTGGTTATACTTGATACGCCGGGCCTGAATGCACTGGGCGCAGAACCCGAACTTACCCTTAACATGCTTGCCAGCGCCCATGGCGTGATGTTCATCCTGGCCGCAGACACAGGTGTGACAAAGTCAGACCTTGCCGTCTGGAGAGACCATATAAACATGGGCGAAATGACAAGTAGTGCTAAAAAAGGTCGCCTTGTCATTCTGAATAAAATCGACGTGTTATGGGATGACCTGCGTGGCCAGGATGAAATTTCTGATGAAATAAATCGCCAGGTCAGGGAAACATCAAAAATACTCGATGTTGAAGAAAAAATGATTTTCCCGGTTTCAGCACAAAAAGCACTGATCGCCAAAATTCGCAACAAAAACAAGCTGCTGAACAAGAGCCGTATACTCGAACTGGAAGGCGCTCTTTCTGACATGCTGATCCCTGCCAAGCGAGACATCGTAACCGATACAGTCAAACGCGATATGGCAGATATGGACAAATCCATCAATTTGGTTATTCAACAGCGGCTTGCTGGTGTTGATGAACACATTGCTGAGCTGGATGGCCTCAGTAGCAAAAATTCTGAAGTCATTGAAAACATGCTGCTTAAAGTCAAATCAGACAAAGAGCACCTGGAACGCAGCCTGCAGCGTTTTCAGGCTACCCGCAGTATCTTCACCCGGCAGACCGTCGCACTGTACCAGGATCTTGATCCCAAGGCGATGGAGACCACGATTGCCAATACCCGTAAAAATATGAAGATCAGCTTTACCAGCCGCGGCATCAAGAAAGCCATGACAAAGTTCTTCTCCTCAGTCTATGAAGCGTTTAACTCTGCAGCTGAACAATCCAATGAGATAAAGGAATTGATGCAGGGTGTCTATTCTAAATTTCAGGAAGAACATGGCCTGGTAAATATCAGACCCGGCGGCTATTCTACGAGGAAGTACCTGCGAGAAATCAAACGCCTGGAGCAAAGCAGTGAACGATTTGTAAAAACAACGTCACTTGTGATGCTTGATCAGGGTGTAATTACCGAACGTTTCTTTGATTCGGTTTCATCAAGAATCAGACAGATTTTCCAGAAGGCTAATAAAGATGCCGACAACTGGCTAAAGACTATTATGTCTCCGATGGAAGCACAGATCAGAGAGCACCAGATCCAGCTGCGACGCCGTCTTGAAAGCATTAAACGTATTCACAAGGCAACCGATACTCTCGATGACCGCCTGGCTGAGTTGAAATATGTCAGGGATGGCATAATTGAACAGGGCAACAAGATTAAACACATCGAACGCAAGATGGAAAAAATTCTGGCTAGAGAGGATGACGAGCAGGAAGAATCCAAAGCTACGGCTTAGGAAACAACGTGTTACGTTTTATGGGTTGCGTATTACGAATCAGGCTAACCGCTTTTGGTTTAACCTGGTACTTAGCACATAAAACGTAAAACTATCTATTAGTACACGAGGGTGCACGCTTCCAGCAAAGTCAGGTAAGAGTTACTGCGCTCTAGCGGCAGCAACACCAGATCTTACTTCAGCACTACCCAACCAACGCGAGTCGCTTACTGCCTGCACATTGCCATTTTTGTTGTTTCGCAGAACTGCCATCATATTCCCGTACTTTCGCTGAATCTCCCTCAATTCGTAACCCAGTAGGGATAGCTCGTTCTGTTCTGCTTTGCTCAGGCCCCCAAGCTCAAACTGAACTACATCGGGTTGGTATTGATGGTGAAAACGTTCTTGCGCCACCCAATCATAAAGACCACCTCGGTTATGAAGGAAATCCAATATCGCGATTAGAACCATTGTTATGATCCTGGCACCACCAGGAGTGCCGAGCACCAGAACACTATCATGCTTTTCAACAAAAGTTGGTGTCATACTGGACAAAGGGCGTTTGCCCGCTGAAATTGCGTTGGCCTTTGAACCGATAAGTCCAAAACTGTTTTCGATGCCGGGGCTGGCCGAGAAATCATCCATCTCGTTATTAAGAACGACACCAGTTCCTTCTGCAATCAACCCTGAGCCAAATGGATAATTAATACTAAGCGTCGCCGATACTCTGTTTCCTTCGCCATCGACTATCGAGAAATGGGTAGTATCTTCTCCTTCAGGTAACACGGCATCCGACAAAAACTCAGATGGGGTCGCGCTGTCCGTAATATTTTTTCTTAGATTATCTGCGTACGCCATCGACGTGAGCAGTGCCTGATCTACCTGTATAAAGTCAGCATCACCGAGAAACTCTGCACGGTCACGGTACGCCAGCCTCATCGCCTCAATAAGCTTTTGCTTCTGCTGAACCGGAGACAATGCATCAAGGTCAAAACCGGATAATATATTCAACATTTCAACCAGCAATATTCCGCCGGACGAAGGTAACGCGGCAGAGACTATACGCGCACCTTTATAACGACCGGTAATCGGTGCTCTTTCAGTTACCTGGTAAGCATCAAGATCGGCCAGTGTCCATATCCCACCAGCCATTTTGACCGATTGAACCAGTTTTTCGGCTGTCTCACCCTGATAAAAGCCATTCCGGCCGCCTATAGCCAACCTTCGCATCGTGCTAGCAAGATCAGCTTGCCTTATCAGTGTGCCCACAGCAGGCACCTCACCCTTATCGGTCAGAAATATTCTGCCCGCATCACTATTAAGGTATGGTTTGCGGAACTTGAGCAGATTCCGAAACCTCGGGTAAACAACGAAGCCTTCCTCTGCCACGCGGATTGCAGGTTGCAAAGACTCGCGAAGAGGCAACCGTCCATAATTTGTAGCCAGGTGCACAAGAGCTGCTGGTACACCAGGAATCGCAGCCGCCTGCGCACCATTAATTGATAATCCGGGAATCACCTTTTGCTGCTTATCCAGGTACATGTTCTGTGTTGCTGCAGAGGGAGCCTTCTCTCGACCATCCAGCATCACCTGCAAGCCATCACTGGCACGATGGAGCAGCCAGAACCCCCCGCCACCAAGTCCAGAGCTCATCGGTTCTACTACAGCCAGGGTAGCTGATATCGCTACAGCGGCATCAAAGGCATTCCCGCCCTGTTCGAGAGCTTCAAATCCTGCCGATGTCGCCAATGGGTGGGCGCTGGCGATACCGGCCTGACCGCCATGTTGAGCAAACAGAAGTGTAGAAAAGAAAAAAGATACTAAGCCGCCTGACAAGATGACTGCAAGACGGATCGTCATATTAGAACAGGGTAGTATGCGGAGTGTAGAGAATATTCAAAAAGGTGGCTAAATCAGATTTCATGCATTATCTTATATTTTGCCATAAGCTGTTCCTCTGTCTCTTCATGATCTGGATCTTTGGGAATACAGTCTACCGGACAAACCTCTACACACTGTGGGGTATCGTAATGACCGACGCACTCCGTACACTTATCAGGGTCGATCTCATAGATCTCTTCACCCTGGGTAATCGCCTCATTCGGACATTCGGGTTCACAAACATCACAGTTGATGCATTCGTCGGTAATTATTAATGCCATAACTCTCTACTCACAAAAGGTAACAACAAAGGTGTCTTAAGAAAATCCGCTCACATCACAAGGCTAGCAATGATAGATAATTTTAGCATTTTAGCCTGAATGCACACAGAAAAAATTGATTTAACGCAAGAACAGAAAGGTTAATGAGTTTTCAAGTATCAACAGTAGGTGATTTCGGCTTGAGACTTTTAACTTTACGCTTACCTCCGATAAACCCTTTCCAATGCCTTCATTACCTGCGACGGTACAAACTCACTAACATCCCCACCCAGCGAGGCCACTTCCTTGATCAGGGTCGATGAAAGAAAGGCATAGCTTTCTGCCGGAGTCAGGAATGTGGTTTCTATACCGGGGTCAAGGTGCCGGTTCATAGCAGCAAGCTGAAATTCGTATTCAAAATCGGATACGGCCCGTAATCCTCGCAGGATTGTATCTGCATTTTGTTCACGGACACAGTCAATCAGAAGATTATTGAAACCTATGACGCGGACATTCTCCATTCCGCCCACCACCTGTTCCAGTAGCGTCACCCTTTCTTCAAGTCTAAACAGCGGTGATTTATCGCGGTTTCCTGCGACACCGACGATCACTTCATCAAACAACTTCGCTGCTCGACGAATCAGATCAACATGGCCCAGTGTGACAGGATCAAAGGTTCCGGGATAAAATGCAATTGCCATAAGAGATCGCTAATCTGAGTTATTGGAAGCCAGGTAATACTTAATCTGGCCGGCTTTTTTCTGTTTCAGGTAATACCAGTATGGCGGTAACTTTAAGTCATCCAGTTCACGCTCGGATTCTATATATATCAATGCTTGCTTTGCCAGGCAATCATGATCATGCAATAAACGGAGGATTTGCTGCAGCATACCGTGCCTGTATGGTGGATCAAGAAAGACTATATCCCATTTACCACCAACTTGCCTGACGAAGCGCCTGGCATCCATAATGTAGACCTTTGACTTGCTGCCCAGACGAGCCAGATTCTGCTGCAGCAGTCGGGCACTGGCGACATCTGATTCAACGAAGGTGACATCTGCCGCTCCTCTTGAAAGTGCCTCTACACCCAGCGCACCGCTGCCTGCATAAAGATCGAGACAACGGGCTCCATCGATGACTGGAGCCAGCCAGTTAAACAGGGTTTCGCGTATGCGTGCAGGGGTCGGACGCAACTGCTGCACGGTAGACGGGAACTCGAGCTTTCTACCACGCCAGTCACCACCGATGATTCTTACCTGGCTAGTGTAGTGTTTCATACTATTTAACGATTAAGCGTGACGAGAAACCGTTAGCTACAAGGCAGGTTTCGCAGCAAATGGTCGCTCCCTTTGCAAGGAAGCTAACGCCGTAGATGACGGTTTCCCGCAGCGTCCGAAGGGAGGCCCACAAATGGTTCAATACCGCGTTGCAGTTTTTCTCAAGGGAATAACCATTGCCTGCAAACTGCGCCTTGTCTTGAACCATTGGTGGGCCTCTAAATCGTTAAATAGTATGAAACACTACACCAAGTTTCATCTATTGCTGCTTTGCACCTGCACCAACGATTACTGTTGCACGATTTTCTGAACCCAGTACCGACTGCATAGCATCGGTTACGGTTTTCCTGTCCAGTGCATTTACCCGATCAATATAGGTGTCGAGGTAATCAACTGGCAGAGAATAGAAGCCAATAGACGCCAGCGTAGAGACAAGCTTCTTGTTGGAATCAATCGTTAGCGGGAATCCACCGGTAAGATTCTTTTTGGCCAGCACCAGTTCTTTCTCCGTAGGGCCTGTTTTGAGAAATTTGTCGATGACTTCATTGCTGACTGTCAGAGCTTCCTCAAGATTTTTATTTTTAGTCGCCAGCGAAGCAATGAAAGTACCTGTTTGCTGCATAGGCTGAAAATAGCTGTATGCGCCGTAACTCAACCCGCGTTTATCACGAATTTCATCCATCAGTCGCGACTGAAAACCACCACCACCCAGGCTATAATTACCAACTTTAAGTGCCAGATAACGCGGATCGTCACGTTTAATTCCCAGGTATGCTGTCATGACGTGTGTTTGTGTGGAGGGAAATTCGATACGATGTTCACTCCCTTTTATCGCGGCAACATCAGGCAATATACCTGCCGGCCTGCCTTTTTTTAACGACCGGCTTAAACGATTAGCAAGGTGTTTTGCCTGTGTCAGGCTAAGATCACCGACCAGTGCGATCACCATATTGCTGGCAACATAAAACTGCTTATAAAAATCAGTTAAATCTGCCCTGCGAATGGACTGAATACTCTCATGCGTGCCCGATGGATGATTTGCATAGGGGTGACCATTATAGAGCAACTCATAGAGTCTACGCTTGCCAACCGTAGCAGGCTGCTGCAGACTATGGTCCAGCGATTGCAGGGAGCGCGCCTTTTCTCTTCCCAGGCTCTTTTCTGGAAATTTCGGATCAGCAACCACTTTTGTCAGTAGCTCAACTACCGGCTCAAGGTATTCCTTATCCGACAGGCTGCGTAAACTGACTATCGCCATATCCCTGAGACTGCTGGTACCAATTTCTGCCCCCCTGTCTTCAAAGCCTTCTGCAACCGCCTTGCTATCCAGATCAGCGCTGCCTTCCAGCAGCATGTCACTGGTCAGCATTGCCAGGCCCTGCTTATCTGCTGGCTCACGAGCACTGGCGGCGTTAAAGACCATATTTATATCAACCACCGGTAGCGCGTGGGTCTCTATAAAGTACACTCGTGCACCGTTGTCAGTGACCCAATGTTCAATTTTTGGAGCGGCAGATGCATGTGAGGGAAAAATCAATATCAGAATAAAAAATTCAACCGCTATATGAAGCCTCTGTTTAAGTCGCCTTTGATTAGTTAGCATTTTGCTGCTCCTTACTTACTGGTTTTTCTGTCTGCTTTTCAGTCGCTATTGGCTGAGGGTCCAGCACTGCTACAGTCATATTTTCTGGCAGGAAATACTTATTAGCGACTGCCATTATCTGCTTAGCAGTCACCGCACGCAGTTTGTTTGTATGGTCCTCAGTCAAACGCCAGTCGTTAAGCGTGGTTTCCATAAGACCAAGCTTCATCCCCTGATAGAATACAGAGTCGCGTTCGTAAACATTGGCGGCGATCACCTGCGCTTTGACTCTCTGCAATTCCTTATGACTAACCGGTTTTTCCTTGAGCTGTTTAAGCTGCTCGAGAATCGCTTTTTCAAGTTGGGCTATGTCTGTCTCGCGGGCTGGATTACCGTCGATAAGGAAGTATCCTGCAAGTCGCGCAAAAGGATCGTATGACGTGCTGACGGCTGTAGCCACTTGCTGCCCACGGATAAGTTGATCGGCAAAGCGTGCCGCACTGCCGCCATCCAGAATCGCCGACAACAGCTCCAGTGCATAAGGCTCCCAGTCATGCTCCGGGTTGTCAGCAACAGCCGGCACATGAAAACCAAGAATCATATACGGCAGGTTGGCCGGAGCCTTAACGGTGATTCTTTTCGTAGCGGTCTGCTTTGCTACTTTAAATTTTTCTGGTGTTTCGACCTTAGAACTTTTAATTGGCCCGTAATATTTTTTCGCCATAGCGATCACTTCATCCGGATCCACATCACCCGCCACTACCAGTATCGCATTTGCCGGTGAATAGTAGCGCTGATACCACTGATGCAGATCGGACACATTCAATTTTTTCAGGTCTCGCATCCAGCCAATGACAGGCCTGCCGTAAGGATGCCCTGGAAAAGCGGCTTCATTAAATTTCTCATAGACCTTACTTTCCGCTTTATCTTCGGTGCGCAAGCGACGCTCTTCGATAACTACCTGCAATTCTTTAGAAAATTCATCCTCATCCAGCAACATGCCCCGCATACGATCTGATTCAAGCTCCATGCTTATGGCCAGGCGACTTTTCTCCAGTGTCTGAAAATAAGCGGTGTAATCTCTTCCTGTAAAGGCATTATCCCTGCCACCATTCTCAGCAATAATTCGATTAAACTCACCTTTACCGTGTCGTTCTGTGCCCTTGAACATCATATGTTCAAGCACATGGGAAACACCGGTAATACCATCGGGTT
>JBLYYR010000062.1:0-17262 GCA_048550195.1 Arenicellales bacterium | reverse complement strand
TCTCAATGACATCTTTATTCGCCTCGAAAATACGGGTGTACTGATTAAAGTCACCGTAAAATTCTTTGGCTATGCCCGACAGTGTGTCGCCACTTTTTATCTCGTAGAAATCGACTTTCTCCACTACAGGGTCATCTGCCTGCGGGGCAGGGTAGGTCAGATCGTCGGCGGTAACCTGACCGACACCTTTGACATTGCCAGCGAGGAGAATTGCCTGATCATGATGCTTCTGGTTTAAGCATTCACCACAAAGTGTGACAGTGTCATCGTCAAATGCTACATCAAGGTTTTTGATGGGGGTCAGTTTTACGGACAACATTTCACTAATATTATCAGCGGCTAAATCATCACGATCAAAGACCTGGCGGCCTATATCTTTGGCAAAGTCGAGTATGCTCATTGTTGGTTTCCTGTTCTATTGTTTTTGAATTGTTAAAGGATACATTTTCTTCACTGCTTCTGTGCGTGTCAATAGATTGTTTTCTGCCTGAGAAGTATGCACGGTATTAAATAATCTGAAAATACCAGTTGGAATTCGCAGCTTAACGCATGTAGGCGTGGTTCTCCTCATTTTGCAGGCGGATGATTTCAGCGTCACCCATAGGCACCATTTCGATAAAGCCATGGATATCCTCAGCTTCATAACCATGTCCCTGAGCCGCGATTCGGCACATCCTGATGGTTAGAACTTCACTTTCAACCAGGCTTTGTGCACGTTGCATTAAGTCTTTGTTTGTCTCGTAGTTTTTAATCGAAAAAAAATCTATCTCGCTGCCGTGCAGTACAAGTATTATTGAAGAATCGAAGGGGTCTGCACCTGTGATTTTACTCAGGTAGCTGGCTCTGTCCAGGACGCTGCTAACATTCCCTACGCTATTGACCGCTACATCGTAAACAACTTTTTGTGGCTTATACTGTGTGTTGGTGACCTTCGAGCTGCCCCACGGTGATTCTGCTGCAGCAATGTTTCCAGTTGATAGAATAGTTAGTAGAAAAAGCCATAAAGAAACTTTCATCACTAAGTCCTCTCCGTACCTTAATGCCACAGTAAGATTGTTTTTAACTGAAAAAGCCTTTCGCCATGTTAGCAACGCCGCCCAGTCCACCGAGTGAATCCAGCAGGCTGCCGCCTTTGCTGCCGTTATCAACCATTTGCGGGATTACGCTAGCCAGTGTTTCTAGTAGTGAGTCCTGGTCGGTTCCCAGTTGTGAAGCTGTCTGCTGCAGGCGGTCGGTATCGATAACCTCATTCAATTGTGAGGCGCTGATTGCCGCATTTGAGCCATCACCAAGCCATGACTGAACAATCTCACCTAGATTGCCGCTGCCTTGCATCTTTGCGACCAGTGATGCGATATCCATACTGTCCCCATCACCAATCAGGCTGCCGAGCATGTCCTGTAAGTTTCCGCTACTTGCGTTGCCACCCAGCTGTTGCGCCAAGATTTGTGTGCCCATTTGCAGTAAATCCATAAATCCACCTCGTTGTTGTGTAATATAAAGTTTGCCTGATCTAAGCTGATCTGGTTTGACTATAGCGCCATATATTCCCCGCTTCAATCGAAACTGGTCTCGCGGCTTTACCTCGTGCAGGGTCTAATCAACGATATGTTGCCTAAACTGATTGTTTATAAGACGAAATTGAACGAAAATACAACTTGCGCCGGCAGACTGCTGCAGTCTTCAAAATCTTCCCTGTAACAGCTGTCAATCTGATTATTACTGATTATTATTTACGGCTTGAGACGGTAGGTAAATGAAAACGCTTAGTATATTTTTATCCGGGTTGTTTCTGAGTACATCTTTAAATGTAGCTTTAGCTGAAACTGAGGGAAATGTTTATCTGGGTTTTGGGCTTAGTTCGCTCGCCCTGGATGGTGAGAGGGTAGCAGGGGTTCCAACCCGATCCCCGGGACACACACCCAAAATAGGCAGTTTATTGCTGGGTTACCAGTTTAATGACCGCTGGTCTGCGGATATCAGCCTGGGTACTGATCTCAGTGATAATGTCGATACGAATCTGTTTTCAATAAATGGTTACCGATTTTTTGGTGATAAAAACTGGAAACCTTATGTGTCAGCCGGACTCAGCAGTTTCAGCATCGATGATGCGACGGTAGATCAGACGGAGCAGATTCAGGCCGGACTTGGTATATCGGGCGGACTGTCTGACAACCTGGAGTTAAGAGTCGGTTATCAGCATTTTTTCGATATTGGCGATGAATCATATAATGACGACGCAGTGACAGTTGGCCTCAACTGGCACTTTGGCAAAGCTAAGGCTGTTGCGGTTGTACAACCTTCACCCGAACCCCAGCCTGAATCAGTCCCTGTGAAAAAAGAGGTGATTGATACCTTCGAGCTTCTGGTACAGTTTGATTTTGACAAGTCCGATATAAAATCTGTATATAAACCGCAGTTCGAAGAAATAGCCCAGGTTATGAAAGAGAGCCCGGATGTTAGTTTGACGGTTGAAGGGCACACATGCTGGATTGGTACCGAGCAATATAACCAGGGCCTGTCGGAACGCCGATCTGAAGCCGTGAAAAATATGTTTATTCAGGAATACGGTTTTTCTTCAGATAGAATCAGTATCGAAGGATATGGCGAAACCCGGCCGATTGCTGACAATAACACTCAAGCAGGTCGTGAAAAAAACCGACGTGCTATCGCTGTAATTTTAAGACCGCGCACTGTCGAAGAGTAATCTTTAAGGGCGCCTCTATTAATTCATGAATATTCATGGATTATATAGAGGCGCCCTTTAAAGTATGAGATATGCGACGTGTTGTCATTATTTTATGTCATTGGGTATAAACGAGTGACATTAATATAGAAACGCCCAAATACACCGCCGACTTTCGTACTAAAACTACGTTCGGTGTTGCCATAACAACGCTAATTTTTTTGTCCCCATTTGCGGTTGCTCAGTTTTTCAGGGGCACCTGGTGTTGGGTGCGGCTTCAGTGATCGTGATTATTTTCTTCGCGATTAATGCCTGGCAATGCAAAAATGGTCAGTATAACTTCATGCTGACATTTGCAGGCCTTGTTCCTGCTATAATTTTATTTTTCGTATACGCATTCCACTCAGTAGGGCTGATCAGTATATTCTGGTGCTTTCCTGCTGTGCTGGCTTTCTATTTTATGCTGCCCGAACGCCAGGCCTGGATTGCCAACATAGCGTTCATTGTCATGATATTGCCGCAGGCGTGGATGACTCTTGAATTTGCACTGGCAATACGGCTGTTAGTATCAGTTACCATGGTGAGTATCTTTTCTGCCGTGAGTATTGGTGCTGCCACACTCCAGCTTGATGAGGATTGGGATAACTGGATGAAGCGTTGCGACGACAACCTTTATCACGCGAAAAATGCGGGTCGTAACCTGGTCATGGCCTAAACGGAACGCAATTACATGACTAGCGACTGGGGCAAACTTTATTGATACCGGCCGCCGACCCCTGTGGACATCTTTTATAAGGAGACCAAGAGTGAAAATTTCCGATGATCTCGACCGTTTAAACCGGCTACTGCCTCTGAAAGCACGTCAGGATGCTCTGGGTCCATTGCTGCGCGATCTTCACCGTAAAGTTCTGCTGAGCTTTGCTGCTACTGGCAGGCCGCTGACACGGGCGCAGATTGCTGAGCAGGCTGGTGATGAAAGGACCGATGAAATACTGGAGCGACTGGCGGCGGATGACCTTATCGTACTGTCGGGTGACAGGAAGGAGATTACCGGTGCCTATCCGTTTACCGTCGAGCAGCGTGTTCATCGTGTAAATATCAATGGTCGGGATGCCTGTGCCATGTGCGCACTGGACGCCCTGTCTATTGCTCCTATGTGCAATGCGTCTACGCGCATCCTGTCGCAATGCCATGTTACTGAAACACCGGTAGAGATACAGATGAATTCTGATAAAGTTCTGTCAGCTATACCTGCTGATGTGCATGTGGGTATCCGCTGGCAGTCAACTTCAGGATGCGCAGCGAAAAACCTGTGCATGGAAATGGTCTATCTCAAGGATACTTCAACAGCGCAGGTATGGCTGCAGCAGGACCCTGAAAATATCAGCATCTATCCCCTTGATCAGGCAGTGGAATTTGGGTCAGCCTTTTTCAGTCCATTACTGGCGGCATAATGGTTGCTGTACGTTTTCTACATCCGTTTGAGATTTGTGCTTGACCACATCGTGTTTTGATATTAATTTGTCAGCTGAGTCAAATGATAAAATATTACAGGGAGAAACAAAGATGCTAAACAAAATTACTGCAACACTGATGCTGTTGTTCCTGGCGTTGCCGGCGCAGGCCGAAGTGCAGGGTAAGGCTGTTGAGTACCGGGCTGGTGATACTGTTCTCAAAGGTTACATGGCCTGGGACGATGCCAACAAGCAACCGCATCCCGGTGTTCTTGTAGTGCATGAATGGTGGGGCCACAACGACTATTCCCGTAAGCGTGCAGAGATGCTTGCAGGTCTTGGCTACACAGCTCTGGCGCTTGACATGTATGGCGATGGCAAACAGGCCAGCCACCCCGATGATGCAGGGAAGTTTGCCGGTGCAGTTCGCAAGAACATGGATGTAGCTGAAGCCCGCTTCAACGCAGCACTGGATTTGCTAAAGCAGCAGCCCAATGTAGATAGCACAAAGATTGCCGCGATTGGTTACTGTTTCGGTGGTGGCCTGGTACTGGAACTGGCACGTCGAGGTCTGGATATAGATGCTGTCGCCAGTTTCCATGGCAGTCTGGGCACACAGACTCCAGCACAGCCAGGTATTGTGAAGACACGCATTGCAGTATTTAATGGTGCCGATGACCCGATGGTGAAACCTGAACTGGTTAAAGCCTTCAAAGAAGAAATGGACAAGGCTGACGTTGACTACCTGTTCGTCGACTACCCTGAGGCCAAACATGCATTTACCAACCCTGGCGCCGATGAGCTTGGAACGAATTTTGGTTTGCCGCTGCAATACGATGCGGAGGCAGACAAAGATTCCTGGGCCAGGATGACGGTATTTCTGGAGGAGTCGTTTAAAAAATAGCCCTGTTAAGAGATTGACTTTATTATATCCATCTATAGGTTGGGCTGAATAATGAATCCCAACAATGGTTCTGCAGGGACTATGAAGTTGGGCTTCGTCCCTCAGCGCCAGCCAGCGATGAAGTCTTTTTCATGTCTGATGTAGTTGATTATTACCAGTTTCGAACAGTGCAAAGCAAAAAAATAGATTTCATATAATTTAATAGGGCAACTGCAGCTCTCGACAAAGAGTTGTTTGTCGATATTTATATCCTTTGTGCTCATTTTATTGCAGTTTCATCTGATCATCCAATCTTCAGAACTATCTACTGGATACGAGTCAAAAATCCAGAAACACAAAGGAATCAGGGTGTTCCTGTATGATTAATTCTACCCTGTCAGCCAGTCCTCGGTTTTTTAGTATCAGGGTTTTTTCTGAAAGAAAAAATAGCGCATGACCAGAGTAGGTGATGGCGAACAGGATCAGTGCGACCTTCAGGTAATTGCTGTCTTTTCTGGAGATGGCGATATGGAAGAAGGGAGCAAATACTGTAACCGGAAATTATAAATCCTGCTAAAAAAAACAAGAAAAAATACTTCCATTTCCAGGGTCGATGCATAGTCCTGTATTGCATCCATAGAGCCGAGTAACGTTACTACTGCAGTCCCTGACTCTATCGTCAGGGAACAGAGTTAAGTTTCGATAATAATCAGTATCAGCAGGACCTGTTTAAATGGGGCTTTTGCCGAATATAAAAGCAGGATCATTGCCAGTGGTATTTCAACAACGGAATAGGGGGCTGACCATATCAACATATTATGACTATTCACTGCTGTCCCATAAACTTTCTATTGTCATTTTGATTCTGAACGAGCCTCAGGCAAACAGCCGGAACACTCTCCTCTCGCAAAGACGCAGGGAAAGCAAAAGACAGAATATATTGATCTACGAGAAAAAAGCCTTTGACCTCCCCGTGTTCCCTGCGAACCCCGCGAGAGATATCTTTTTTTGTTCTTCAGGTTTGGGGATGCTGTTTTTCATGTCTTCGAAACCTTTAAGATTCCGTAAAAGCAGCACTATCAACACTTACTAATCGATTGATATTGCTTTGTGGGACAGCAATGATGACTATTATATTGCCATTTATAGACACGGAATTTAAGTGTAGCCATGGCTGGTTAAATTGCAGCAGGTAGAATACGATAATCAAGGATATTTTGAAATTCAGGAAGCTAATGCTATGGATAAAATAATTAAACTCTCCTGTTACTCAGATATACTTTGTTTCTGGGCCTATGCAGCCCAGGTTCGTCTGGATGAACTACAGGAGAAATTTGCTAATCAGGTAAAGATTGATCATCACTTTATCTCAGTGTTCGGCAATACAGAAGAACGAATCGGGCAGGGGTGGAAGAATCGTGGAGGATACGATGCCTTTTCAGAGCATATTCTGGATGAGGCGAAAAAATTCCCATTTCTGAACATTCATCCTGATATCTGGAAAAGTGTACGGCCGAAAACTTCCGCAATGAGTCACTGTTTTTTAAAAGCTGTACAACTTTTGCAAGGGCAGGAATTGATTTCTAACTTACCCGATGGAGTTAATGGGCGAACCGTCTTTGAAGAAACTCTGTGGCGTGTGCGCTGTGCATTTTTTGAAAAAGCAGAGGATATAGGAAAGCTGTCAGTGCTGATGACTTATGCAGAAGAGCTGCATATTTCGACAAAGGAAATAGAGAAATTGATTACGGATGGTTCAGCCATGGCGGCTTTAATTAGTGATATGGATAAAAAGCAGGTATTGAAAATTGAGGGCAGCCCTACCTACATACTGAATGATGGACGACAAAAACTGTATGGGAATATAGGTTATCGCGTTATAGAAGCTAACGTAGTTGAACTGCTGGAGAATGATGAACACCAGTTGAGCTGGTGTTAAGTTCGCTGAAGAATTAATCATCATTAATGAGCACGATGAAACCTGCATCATTCTCTGATCATAATGCCAGGGACCAGCGTACGATAAACAAATACCTGGATAAGTATTCTGAACCTGAATCTCACTGGCAGGCAGCACAGCTTGCAAAACTGACTGTTGAGAGCTGGCAACATGTCGTTACAATTCCTGCCTGTGGTGAAGATGAATATCTGCCCGGAGCCCTGGAGTCTATTGCGTGCTGTCAGACTGCCGGGGAACATGCCAGGGTATTATGTATTATCGTATTGAATGGTAATGAGGCCAGGGAGGCTGAATTTAGACGGGCCAACGATAAAATGCGGGCCTGGTTTAGCGAACACGGTGTTCCCCGAATCACTGACCTGGGTCCTGCCTATACCTGCCCTCAAACCCTGATGACGTGGCGGAATATTGATATCCTTATTATAGACCGTTCACAGGATCCCTGGCTGGTACCTGCGGAACAGGGCGTGGGGCTGGTTCGAAAAATTGGTGCTGATCTGGCACTGTTTCTAATTGCTGCCGGGAAGATAGATAGCCCCTGGATTCATACGACTGATGCGGATGCCAGGGTGCCTGCTGATTATTTTCTGAGGAGCAGTGAACTGCCCTCCACACCAATGGCGTTTCCTAAACCCCCCAGCTGTCTGGTGTACCCTTATCAGCATATCCCGGATATGCTCATGTCTCAGCAGGAGCATGATCGATACTGGCCCGCGCTGACTGAATATGAGCTTTGGCTGCGCTATTATGTCGCTGGACTGAAGTGGGCGAGATCCCGCTATGCCTACCCATCGATAGGTAGCCTGCTTGCCTGTGATGCCCTTTCCTATGCAAGAATCCGTGGCTTTCCAAAACGCATGGCGGGGGAGGATTTTTATTTCCAGAACAAGCTGTCCAAGGTGGGGGCGATGATCATGCTAGAGGGGGAGCCAGTAAAGCTGTTAACCCGGCCATCAAGCAGAGTGCCCTTTGGTACGGGGCAGGGCACAATCAACATCGATAAATTAAATGAAACAGGAAATGTTTACCAGGTTTATCACCCTCTGGTTTTTGATTTTCTGAAAGGTTTTCTCTCCGCTGTACAATTCTGGCTAGAGGATGCAGACAGGGATGATGATGAAAAGCAGCAGGTTTTTTTTTCATCAATTGAGAAGTTGTTACCTGCGTCAAAGCAAAATAAATCTGATAACAGGGTCTGGCTGCAGGATTTGCTAACAGAGCTCCAGGTGTTTAAAAATCTGTGTGCTGCTGAGAGGCGCTCAAAATCGATAGCAGGGGCCCGCCAGCAATTTGATGACTGGTTCGATGGTTTCAGAACCTTAAAGCTGATTCACCGATTGAGAGATGACCTGTTTGGAAGTCTTCCACTATTAGATGCATTACAGCATTCCGTTTTTCTCCAAAAGCCAGATGTTAAGGCAGGCAAAGGGAATATAAAGGAGGCCTGGCTTGAGAGTGTTCGCACTAATTACTCTTAGCTGGTAACTGTGCAGGGCGGTTCACAGGCCGTGACGGGCGATTGGGGATCGGCAGGGAGCGGATTACCGGGTTGGGTACGACTGCAGTTCTACCCGCTCGTGCCGGAGGACTGGATTTTTTTTCACCTTCTTCCTCTTCTATGCGCTTTGCTTCTTCAGTGATGCGTTCTTTTTCCAGCGCATCGCCGGCTTCTATGTTTTCTTTGTGCCGATCCATTCCTTCGTCATAGGACTGCTGATCGTATGTGTCCAGAATCTCCAGTGTTTCAGCTCCCTTTACATGCTCTGCCGATTTTTTGTCACCATAATGAATAATTCCTTTCTCATCGGTCCATTTTTTTATTGTGTCAGCCGAAGCTGCCATGGACAGCATTAGTGTCAACAAAAAAATGTGTGATTTCATAATTGCCTCCCGTTTGCTGTTTGCTGTTTGCTGTTTGCTGTTTGCAATAATATAAGAATTTAGTATCTGGTGGGAAATAAATTTACAATTGCTGATGATTTGGCGTTGAAGAACAGATAAGCGGTAAGCTAAAGTGAAAGGCGCTGTTTTTTTTCCTTAATGTGGGTTGCTCACCTTGGCGGTGAAATAGTTAATTGAAAAAGGACTAATATAAATAATTATGTCTGACATATTGATGCCGGTCCAATGCCCCCAAATAAACTGCTGAAACTAACGATGGAGGCTGCTGACCAGTTCAACATAGCCAGTCTGATCGGGGTCAAGCAGACCATGCCTGATCAGAAAGTCGATGATGACCAGGTTGCAGTTGAGTTTGAAATCTTCAGTATCACGGATGATTTCCATAACTTTCCTGGCTGGCATTAATTCGAATGATTCAACTTCGCCATCTGTACAGACAGGTTTGAAGTCATCGGGTAATTCAATGTCGTAGCAGTACAGGGTGTCAGGCTTGATACCTTTTTCTGATTCAGCGAGATAGCTGACAGTGCCTGTTGGGATGGCCTGACGTGTCAGGAATTCATCCATACCGGCTTCTTCAGTGCACTCCTTGATCAGATTTTGCTGCAGACTGATATGCCAGGGAAGACCGCCGGCTACCATGTTATCCAACTTGCCCGGGGCTATATACCTGTCTTTTGCCCGGCGCGCTATCCATAAGTGAATGCCATCATTTTTTCGAACAAAGCCATTCAGGTGCTGACCGAAACTGGGGAGTCCAAAGTAGGGTACGGCAGATCTGTCTAAGGTCATGACGGCATGATTTCTGTCCCCTGCTGTAACAGGATAGGGTTCATGGAGGTAAGTTCTGATGACTTTTTGTTCTATCAGACTATGGATGACTTTATCCATGGTTTTACTGCGGACCCTGAAACCCTGTATCTGGTCAGCAAGTCGTACTGAATCATCGCCCAGGATAAAGAGTTCAGGCCAGGCATTAAGGTGTTCGGCGAAGCCGGGTTTTAACCACCCTGTCTGCATGCCATCAATGAAGAAGGGGATGTAATTGCGGGTGCTCGCCGTATTACAGGCATTTACTCGATCAAGGTATGTGCAGTAGCTGTTTATCGAAATTTTCATTATGGCATTATGTTTCTTCTAATATGACGGAAGTTATTTTAGTCGGTTAAATGCTATTATTACACGCATTTTAAAACCCAGTTAATGGAACAGGATAAATATGAAAATTGGGACACCGCTTTCACCCGGCGCTACTAAGGTAATGCTGCTGGGAAGTGGCGAGTTGGGTAAGGAAGTCATTATTGCGCTGCAGCGCCTTGGTGTAGAAGTGATCGCTGTTGATCGCTATGCCAATGCACCGGGCCACCAGGTGGCTCATCGTGCCCATGTGATTAATATGGCCGATGCAAAAGCTTTGCGTGCACTGATCGATCAGGAAAAACCGGATTACATCATCCCTGAGATAGAAGCGATTGCGACAGATGAACTGGCTGCGATTGAAGCAGCAGGTCTCAGTACGGTGATTCCCACTGCCCGGGCAACTCAGCTTACAATGAACCGGGAAGGGATACGGCGCCTGGCTGCAGAAGAACTTGGCCTTGCCACTTCGAAATATGCCTTTGCCGAATCCCTTTCAGAACTGACCGACGCGATAGAAAATGACGTTGGTTTTCCCTGCATTGTCAAACCGGTGATGTCCTCATCCGGCAAAGGGCAGTCGATGATCAATGGCCCACAGGATGTACAAAAGGCATGGGCTTACGCACTATCCGGCGGTCGGGTAGAAACCAGCCGGATTATTGTCGAAGAAAAAATTGAATTCGATTATGAAATTACTTTGCTGACAGTGCGCGCATTGGATGCAGCAGGTGAAACTGAAACAGTGTTTTGCGAACCTGTAGGGCATATTCAGAAAAATGGTGATTATGTTGAAAGCTGGCAGCCTCAGGCCATGAGTAAGAATACTCTTGCCAGGGCACAGGACATGGCCAGGGCCGTTACTGATAGCCTGGGTGGTCGCGGTCTATTCGGTGTTGAATTGTTTATCCGTGGTGAAGAGGTGTTTTTCAGTGAAGTCAGTCCGCGTCCGCATGATACCGGCATGGTCACCATGGCAAGCCAGGTGCAGAATGAATTTGAACTGCATGCGCGCGCCGTACTTGGGCTGCCTGTCGCGACAGTGTTGCGAACTCCAGCAGCCAGCGCTGTGATCTATGGCGGTATGGAGGAGCAGGGCATCACATTTGATGAAGTTGAAAAAGCCCTTGCTGTCCCGCAGTCGGACCTGCGGCTTTTCGGAAAACCGGAATCATTTGTCCGACGGCGTATGGGGGTTGCACTTGCCTATGACGATGATGTGGAGGTCGCGAGGGAAAAGGCGAAGGAAACTGCTTCTCTGGTCCGGCCAGTGAAAGCTTGAAGTCGGCATGGTGCCTGCAGCAGCCGAACGGAAGAGATCTACCCCGGTTTGAAACTGAACTTTTGCCCGCCAATCGTTGCTTCATACATTAGCCCCCCTTTTGCTATCGTGAAGACTGCCATCCCTTTATGATATTTTCCGGTTGTGGAAGCTGAGTCCTTGCTGGTACTGGCCGCCGTTGAAACGCCACCGGCAGTGGATGCAGCAGCCGATGCCCCGGCCGTAATGGCAACTGCCGAAGCCTGGGCACCGAACTCAAAATTACCACTGGTAAACTCGTCGAATGCACGCTTGTCCTCGAAGAAGATGATTTGCCGGTAGGCCTGGCCTCCGAGCTGGAAACCTATTGTCAGCTGAGTCATCGAGGTGTCACCGGCATAGCGGCCATGTTTATAGACACGGCCCTTGCCATAGGCTCCACCGATTCCCACGCCACCCTTGCCAATGGTTGGGAACAGGGCATAGCCATAGCTGTGTTTGAAGTAGAGACTGCTCTCTCCAGCCTTGCTGAAGATTTCTTTCGTTTCTTCATACTTGTAATCATCGTATTTGTCAGACCAGGCACTGGTACAGGTGAATACCAGAAGCAGGAATACCAGGGGTTTGCAGAAGTTTGTGCGCATTCTTTCTCCAGGACAATTATCAGAACAGGAATAGGATAGCTAGTACTGGCCGATTTAAGTCCACCATAAATTCATATACAGGACTGGCAAGCATATACTGAAAACCATTGTCTGTCAGGTATGGGCTTTTCCGGTGTATATGATTTTTCCCTTTTTCTGATAAAAGGGCATTCAATTTGGGTGAGGACAGCCTGACTTAATTTCCAAATAGGTTTCCCTGATGGTTCTATCGACAACTGAATCCGTGCTGCTAATGTCGAAGGCCGGTTCGATGGCAGCCACGGCATCATCACATCGATTGAGCCGCAGCAAGGTATCAGCCAGGTTATTTCGTGCCTGTGTGTGGTTTACGTCGTGAGCCAATATATTCTGATATTCAACAACGGCTTTATCGAGCTTACCCTGCAAGCGCAAGCAGTTGGCAAGACCAAAGCGCGCGAGCGTATTTCTCGGCCAGCGCATTAATACGGCGCGATAACTCACTTCTGCAGCCTGCCACTGGCCAGTGCTTTCCATTTCCATGGTTGCTTTCAGATAGCGCTGCAGGTCGATCGACGCAGGTAATTTTCCAGGTGGCAGAACTGTAAGCGCCCAGCTGTCTGCTTTGTGCCAGGCGGAAAGGAACCGCCGTCGAGGCATCAATAAGCGAAAGTCCGTTCCTGAGCGTAAAATCACAGCATCTGAATCGGAGGAAAATCCAATTACCACGGCATAGTGATAGACAGGCAGTCCCTGTAAGCCGAGGTTCAGAAGTACCAGCACAGGCAGGCCATCTTGCAGCAGGTTTATGACCTGCTGCATCTCACCCCCTGTTTCGTAGGGAATGCGGCCGTTGCGACGTACCGAAGCAATCATCTCGATCTGCAGGCTGCCTTTGCGATTCGGGAGATATACCTCGTCAGTCAGGTCATCCGGATCAATATTCAGTCCCGAGGCATTTAAAACCGTTGCCAGCGATGTCGGGCCGCACTGATACCGGGACTGGGGATAGAACGGAGTGGCTGTCAGTTCAATATTTTTCGCAGTTTTTTCGGTGTCGGTAAACTCGAGTGATTCTGTGGCGCAACCGGAAACGAGAAGAATTAGGGGCAGAAAATATGCAAGCCGAATAAAAAAGGGCAAACAGAATCCTAAATCTTCTTGAAGATATCAGTAACGCCAAGCAGCTCCAGAATCAGTAGCACGATAAATACAATACCAATCACTTCGACCACGCCTGCTCCAGCCGGCAGATCAGTAATCTTCTCTTCAAGAAGCCTTCTCTCTTCGGCTGTCATGGAGGCGACACGCGCTATAGCCATTTCGGGTTTAACGCCCAGCTGTATGAGCTGCTGCTGGACTTTATCCTTTTGCAGGAAGGCCTTGATAACATCGTTGTCAGCTCGTGTAGTGATCGGGTTTTTTTCTGCAGTACCCGTAGCAAGCATCGCGGCATTTGCTACCGGCAGCCAGAGAGTCATCGAAGTAAAGAGCAATAAAGTTGTTGCCAGAATGGCAGTTCTGAGGTGATAAGTCATAAAATGAGTTCCTGTTAATCACGGATGTTGAAGGCTTTTGCCGGACATTATAAATAGAATGATAGGGAAAATACCTGTTTCAGGAAATAAAATCAGACGAATGGCTGCATGCAACGCGCACATGGTTGCTGTCTCTGCCCGGAAAAATATCTTTACTGACGCAGAGCTTATTTTTTATCAATTTGACAGGTACCTATGATTCCTTCTTTATTCAATAAGCAATTATTCAGAATCAGCTGCGTTTCCAGCGGCTGTTGATCCTGCTGCTTTGTTGTTACCGGTCTCATTACCTGAATCGGACAGCTCTTTCGGTTCTTCTTCATCCAGTTCAAATCCCCAGAAATCACTTAATAAGAAGCCGTATCCTTCATATTCAGCCTTGTCGGTAGGGATCATTTCTTTTCCGCCAGCAAAGCGTTTTCGCAGGCTTTCAGTTGCCGCTACACCTTCCGGGCCAAGCAGGGCTGTACGCATCTCCTGCTGTACATCATCAGGTATTTTTGGGCTTGCACTGATCGCCTGGTGGGGTAAGCCGGTACTGCGGAATAATACCTGAGTTTGTTTATCCTCATCCTTTTTGTTCAATTTATTGTATACCTTGGCAGGGATGACAGCAGCATCACATTTGCCAGCTACCATGGCGTTGTAAACATTTTTAAAACCCCGGACGACCTCTACTCGTGGTTGTCTGGACGGGTTTTGGAACTGATCCTGCATGGTTAATGTGGCGAGGTTGGGTGGGGCATGGCCGCAAATGGATTTACCGGCAAGATCCTGCAGTTTGGTCACTTTTGCATTGTCTTTTCTGGAGATTACTACGAATACCAGTTTGCCGGGTAGACGAACCAGCGGTGTATGTTGCAGTGCGGCTACCCGCCAACTGACAAAATGCGGGCCATCGAAGGCCAGGTCATATTCTCCCGTACGCATCTCTTTCATATAGGAAAGCCAGTTGTCCGGGTGCTTATAAATAAATGTGTGCCCGGTCTTGGTTGATAGAAAATCAGCAATGGGTCCATACATTGCCTGGCCTTCTGCAGGTTTCTCGCGTGGTGGGGCAGTGAAGACAAACTCATTGGCATGTGTGGTCGCCAGACCTGAGCAGATAAGTACAAGACTTGACAGGAAAACTTTTATAAATTTCATTGATACACCCAAAAAATATTTATTTAATTGTAATGCACGTTTTTTTAGATTTTTTATTAACTGCGCATTTCCCTCATTTTTTACATATAACGTCTACAGATGTAGTCTGTGAAATAATAAGCATGGCTCAGTAATTACCCTTAGTCAAGGAAGTCCGGGCATTCTTTTACGAGTTCGGTAAGCAGGCCTGCAGGTTGCTCCAGCCGTGGGTGTCTGTTTAATTTGCATATTCCTTGATAGCCTTGAAATCAATCATTTTGAAGTATTCTTTGAGTGTTTCTGACGATACCTTTTTATCGCCATCGATTTTTACCATCACCTTGTTGGCGATCATGGAAGTCAGAGAATTATCATGCTCATTGGCAATTGCTTTTTCACCATTAATGACGGTTAATTTGTTGTCCTGCCCCATAAACATCGGGTTGGAAAACATCATGCCCATGGTTTGTATTAGTGGTGAATCTGTCGTGATTGAGATTGTTAGTGCGACGACCTTGCCGTCGGTTTTCTGTGTATATCGTCTTTCGGCACTAATTCCGCCACCAAACATGCCGCCAGCTGCCGAACTGTTTTTAGACTCACTTGCTTCCCATCCATCAAGAGGTTCAGGTAACAGTTTGCTGACAAGTTCCCCTTTCTTTTGCCTGATCAGTGTTGAGGCTGAATCAAGCGCAGTGATGGCCAGGTTGTAGTCATTTTTTTCATAGGCTTTTATTGCCTCATCAATCTGATCTTTGACATCGTCTGCATGAAGCACAGGAGAAAAACTGAGTAGCAGTGCAACTGAGACAGACGCCAGGATAGAGGGCGAGCCGGGGGTTGGTTTTCCTGTTAGCATTAAGGGCATAAATGCCTCCGTGTATTGTGATAATTTTTATCATGCGAAAATTACTTAACATTTTGATCGGTGTAAAGGGATAATATGAAAATGAAGATTACACACCAGCGCATTATTGATATTATCTATTGAAAGTAGAATTGTGTTTTTTTCAGGTGATGCATGACACTGACAGAACTCCGCTATATTGTTGCAGTCGCTAGAGAACGCCATTTCGGGCGTGCAGCAGCGGCCTGTTTTGTCAGCCAGTCTACATTGAGTATTGGTGTTCGCAAACTGGAAGATGAACTGGGCATGCCTTTGTTCGAACGTTCACGAAATGAAGTGACGCTGACGGAAAAAGGTGAACAGATAGTCGAGCAGGCACAGCGTGTACTTGAGGAAATTGATGTTATTAAACAATTGGCCGAGTCAGAAAAAGGGCCGTTGGTGGGGGCTTTACGCGTAGGCGCCATTCATACTATTGGCCCTTATCTATTTCCAGGATTGATACCGGCAATGCACGAACAGGCACCGGAAATGCCGCTAGTGGTGCAGGAAAATTATACGGCAAACCTGACCATACTGCTTAAGCAGGGGCAACTGGATGTTATTATCATCTCTTACCCCTATGAAGAGCCGGGCATAGAAACACTGCCCTTATATGATGAGCCGTTTGTTATCGTTGTTCCAACGGCACACCCCTGGGCTGAAAAAAAAACCATTTCACGTGAAATCTTACCTGAGGAAAATATTATGTTGCTGGGTGCGGGTAACTGTTTTCGTGACCAGGTGCTTGATTTCTGTCCGGATTGTTTGCAGGCCTCACAAAAAGATATCGGTCTGCAGCAGACCCTTGAAGGCAGTTCACTTGAAACCATTCGACACATGGTGATGAGCGGCATTGGTATTTCTGTTTTTCCAGCGACCGCTGCAGGAGCCCATGATTATTCGCATCGCCTGCTTGCGGTCAAGCGCCTGACGGGTAAACAACCTCTGCGCCGGGTTGCCCTGGCCTGGCGCAAAAGCTTTCCCCGCCGCCAGGCTATAGAAACGCTGTCTACTGCCATCCGGCAACTTGATCTTTCCAGCGTAAAGATGCTGCAGAATTCACCTGAACAATGACTTTGCAGAGGCTTCTATTGATTAAATCAATCAATGTGTTTGTTACATTCAATTGGAACAATTCACCAGTTTTTTTTATTATACATTCCAGCGGATAAAACCGTTGGATTAATCCAAAACTAAAAACATTTGAATAGGAGTTAATAATGTCACTAAAAGACAGTAAAACCGAACAGAACCTGAAGGATGCCTTCGCCGGTGAATCACAGGCCAACCGTCGTTACCTGTACTTCGCTGCAAAAGCAGACGTAGAGGGATATAACGATGTTGCAGCCGTCTTTCGGTCAACCGCAGAAGGTGAAACTGGTCATGCCCATGGTCATCTGGAATACCTGGAAGAAACTGGTGATCCGGCAACAGGCTTGCCTATCGGCGGTACCTCGGACAACCTGAAGGCATCTATTGCTGGTGAAACCCATGAATACACAGATATGTATCCGGGTATGGCAAAAGATGCGCGCGATGAAGGTTTTGATGAAATTGCAGACTGGATGGAAACTCTGGGCAAGGCGGAACGTTCGCATGCCAACCGTTTCCAGAAAGCCCTCGATACACTTAATGACTGATCAATAAGTATATCGAAATAAAGGGAGGGCATAGTGCTCTCCCTTTTAACAAGCAGACAAGGACAGACTAATGGCAACAGTACCAAAAGAGGGAAATCTTCAGGCACCCACACGACACCCTGTAAACTGGAAGGATCCGGAGTTCTTTAGTGAGGCTGCCCTGT
>JBLYYR010000061.1:0-7807 GCA_048550195.1 Arenicellales bacterium | reverse complement strand
GGACATACAAGTGCCGTGATGACAGGATGTCATTGAACGGCCGTGCAATTCTTGCCTTGATATGAACAATCTTGCATGCAATCTGATCTATCCATAATTAATAGAGCTGCCCTTAACTTATCGAAAGGTTTCAAAACGAGAGATTACGCATAATGTTTGACAGAAAAGCGCATTGGCAAAGTGTTTACCAGAAAAAGTCACCTTTAGATGTGAGCTGGTACCAAAAAGAACCAACGCTATCGCTGGAGCTTATACGCTGTACACAGGTTGATTGTGATGAAGCCATCATCGATGTTGGGGGAGGCGCATCTGTACTTGTGGATTACCTGTGTAAAAGGGGGTTCAAAAATTTAGCTGTTTTAGATATTTCAGAAAATGCGCTGGCCAGTGCCAGAAAGAGGCTTGGCGATTCAGGGAAAAGCATTGAGTGGATTGAGGTTGATATCACTCAATTTGATGCGCCGAATCAGTTTTCGCTTTGGCATGATAGAGCGGTTTTTCATTTTCTAACAGATCAAGTCGATAGAAAGGGTTACATCAAAGCATTGAAGCATGCACTAAAACCAGGTGGTCATCTTATTATTGCAGCATTTGCAATCGGTGGCCCTGAAAAATGCAGCGGGCTGGAAATTGTGCAATATGACTCGGAAAAGCTGATAGCTGAGCTGGGGGAGGATTTTGAGTTAGCAGAAGAAAGAAATGAAGCGCATGTTACTCCAGGAAACAAAGCACAGGCGTTCACGTATTTTCGTTTTATTTATACGCCAAAGAATAAAAAAACATAAGAATAGAGAGGGGGCAAGCCATGTAATTTGCTGTTATCGAGGCAATGGAACCAGGCTGAAGTGTACGGGTTTGAGTATGGCACGGGTTTTCGTCCATGTTGAACTTATTTCACTAATGGCTTTATTAGCACCTTCCTCTCATCGGGCATACGCATCGAACCCAGCAGTCGCCAGTCATCAGAGGCAATCTGAACATTCCATCGGCCTGTTTCCAGTTCTGGAATGCTACCTTTGTAGATTCCAGGCGATGTTTGTTCAACAAATATTTCTTTATCGATATCAGCCCGTGTGGAATATAAAAATCTAATTTCAAGTGCAGGGGGAGGGGTGTAGTTCTGGGTTGCCTGAATGAAGACTGTCACGGCTCGATTTTCTACCATCACCTGAGCCGTCAGGCCGTGTGCTAAAGCCGCTTTGTCCCGTTTCAACTCCCGGTTAATTTGTTTACCTACCTTGTAATAATCATCAACTACCATGCCGTCAAATGAGGTAATAGAGACGATAAGAAAAAAGATGCCATAGATAACGGAAGACAGTGGTATGGCAATGACCAGCCACACCATGGGCTCCTTATACCAGGGGCGAATATCCTGTTCCTTGTGTTCAGGTATCATTTCTGGAACCAGTCAGCGGGTGCAATGAAGCGGGTGTCCTCTTCATCAGTCAATGTTTCATCATCACTGGCTGTGACTCTAAGGGTGATGGTGGTACTGCGGTCTTTAATGATATCTTCCGCCGCACGAACCCTGATCAGGGTTTCGCCAATTTCGCCACTTCCTACATGCGTTTCCGGCTCATCAGGATCAAGTACTGCACCGGGGATCCCGTCTATAGAGATGACAAAATTGTGAGCTTTATCGTCCTGATTCATTATTTTTATTGTGAAGACATTTTCCAGGTCACCATTTGGTGCTTCACGATAGAGAATGTTGCGGTCACGAGAGATATCTACACCAACCGGAACACGGGTAGCGAGTGACCAGGCCATAGCAATGACGAGCCCGGCCAGGATAGCAGAATAAATAAATACACGAGGCCTGAAAATATGCAGGCCATTTCCTTTTGCCTCATTTAGCGTGGTATAGCGAATCAGACCTTTGGGATAGTCCATTTTTTCCATTACATCATCACAGGCATCGATACAGGCCGCACAGGCGATACACTGGTATTGCAGGCCATCTCGAATATCAATGCCTGTCGGGCAGGCCTGTACGCACAGGCCACAGTCGATGCAATCACCTTTGTCGGTGGGTTTTTCTTTGCCGCGTTTGCGCGCACCACGAGGATTACCTCGCATTTCATCGTAGGAGATTATCAGGGTGTTATTATCGAACATAACACTTTGAAATCGCGCATAGGGGCACATGTAAATACACACCTGTTCCCTTAACCAGCCAGCATTGCCATAGGTGGCAAATGCATAAAAGAATATCCAGAAGGTTTCCCAGGGCCCCAGGTCCCAGTTAATGAAATCCACGGCAAGTTCTCTGATTGGTGAGAAATAACCAACAAAAGTAAAGCCAGTCCATAGAGAGAAGGTTATCCAGACCAGATGCTTGCCGCCTTTTTTAATTACCTTGTTCAATTTCCACGGTGATTTGGCAAGCTTCATGCGCTGAGGCCTGCTGCCTTCTATTTTGCGTTCTATCCACAGGAAAACTTCTGTCCATACGGTTTGCGGGCATGCGTAGCCGCACCATAACCTGCCGCCAACGGAGGTAAAGAGAAACAGGCCAAGTGCTGAAATAATTAATAACGCAGAGAGGTAGATGAGGTCCTGTGGCCACAGCGTCATCATGAAGATATTGAACTTTCTGTTTGGCAGGTCAAACAGCAAGGCCTGGCGGCCAACTCCCCAGTTTATCCAGGGAAGAATGTAATAGAGCCCCAATGTCAGGAATACCATTGCCACGCGCCAACTGGCAAAAATCCCGTGCACCTCACGAGGGTAGATCTCCTTGCGTTTGGCATACAGGGAATCTTTTTCAGGGTTTACCGGTTTACTGGTATTTACTGACATGAACACCTTCTCGTATAAATAAAAAGCGAAATCGGGTCTTCAGAGAAAAATATCTCTGAGCTAATCGTTACAGCGACTGCATGGACGTAGAAAGTAGCAGGACAACAGGCAGGATGTGAGCGTGGTCAGCCACAGAAAAAGAAAAGTAGCAGAGTAAAACGCCATATTGCTGACACCACTGGCGGCAAGTTCAGGAAATACTTCGCCGGGGGAGAAAACCCAGTAGAACAGGATCATCGCTATTCCTGACGTTAAAAATGAGGGCCACAGTACGGCAACCACGCGCTGTATTTTCGGGATTTCTTCAATTTCAGACATAATGTAAGCCTTGGGTTGTTTTATCAGGTGGCCGCAATTCTACTCCATGTGACCGAAAAAAATACCGGACATAGTCCGGTATTTTTGACAACAGCTCTGTAACTCTGCTGTTTATCTAAGATTAGTCTTCCAGAGACAGGCTATAGACATAGGCAGTTAGCAGATGGGTTTTACCTTCACCAAGAAAATCACCAAACGTCGGCATACGGCCATTACGGCCTTCGGAGACAGATTTCTCAATAGAACGGCGTGAACTGCCGTATAGCCATGTATCATCAGTGAGATCAGGTGCCCCTAATGCAATGTTACCGGTTCCTTCCGCGGAGTGGCAGGCAACGCAGAGTTGCTTGAATTTCTCCTCACCAGCTTGCAGGTCGCCAGCGGTTTTTCTGCCGCTTAGAGACATGACATAGGCTACAACATCTTTTGTGCCGGTTTCACCTAGTACTGCACCCCATGCAGGCATAGCACCCACGCGGCCAGCTGCAATCGCCTGTTTGATTTGCTCCGGTTCCCCACCCCACAGCCAGCGGTTGTCGCGCAGGTTAGGAAAGCCCGGTCCGCCGCCAGCATCTGAGCCATGGCACTGTGTGCAGTAAGTGCTGAACAGGCGCCCTCCGGTTATGATGGCGTCTTTATTCTTCGCTAGCGTAACAACATCCTGCTTCAGGTAGTTGACATATTGCTCACCGAATTTCTTTTCTGCTGTTTCCATTTCAGTGTTGTACTGGCCAACCTGGCTCCAGCCGAGCACGCCGTCAAATACGGCTGTGCCCGGGTAAAGTACCAGATATACCAGACCAAAAATATTTGTTGCAATGAACATCTGCAACCACCAGCGAGGCAGGGGGTTATTGAGTTCTTCAAGGTTATCATCCCACTTATGACCAGTTGGTTGAGCCTCTTCACCTTCTGATACATCACCCGCATTCTTTTGAGACATTAGCAGGTAAAAGCACCAGAAAATTCCGCCAATAGTGACGATAAAGATAAACCATGGCCAGAATGGGCTGGTGAAATCTGACATTAAATCATATTCAGGCATTGTCTTTTCTCCCTGATGTGTTTTTTTCAACTTGAGTTGCAAACTTTTCCTCATCCAGGGGCAAGTGTGCAAGTTCATCGAATTCTTCTTTACGCTTACTGCTCCAGGCCCAGAAGACAATAGCGATAAACAGGATGAACAGTGTTACCGTCCACAAAATATGAAAATCGACTGTGTTCATGTTCTTTACCTCACGGCCGGTATAGTAGAACCAAGGTTTTGCAGGTAGGCTATCATGGCATCCATTTCGGACTTGCCTTTCAGTTTTTCTGCAGCACCCGCGATATCTTCATCGGTGTAAGGCACGCCGAGTACTTTCAGAGTTTCCATTTTCTCGGCAATATTTGAGCCTTCTACAGTATTTTCTGCAAGCCACGGGAAACCCGGCATGACAGATTCCGGTACCACATCGCGAGGATTAATCAGATGTATTCGATGCCATTCATCACTGTAACGTCCGCCGACGCGGTGCAGGTCTGGTCCGGTTCGCTTGGACCCCCAAAGAAAAGGTCGGTCATAGATGAACTCACTGGCCAGTGAATAATGTCCGTAGCGTTCGGTTTCGGCTCTGAAGGGCCGGATCATTTGTGAATGGCATGTGTTGCAGCCTTCCTTTATATAAATATCACGACCGGTTAACTCCAGGGCGGTATAAGGTTTCAGGCCTTCAATTGGCTCGGTCATAGATTTCATAAAAAATAGCGGGACGATTTGAACGAGCCCACCAAAGGAAATCACGATGATGCTAAAGATGATTAAAAGAGGAACACTTTTTTCTATTTTTGCTTGAAGCGACATTATTCTTCTCCTTCTCAGTGTGCCGGCTCTGGGATGATTGCATCTACTGCCCTGGCATCCGCAGCCGAAATTGTTTTCCACACGTTGTATGCCATCAGGAACATGCCACTGAGGAAGACCAGTCCGCCAATGGTTCGCGTGACATAGAATGGATGCATCGCCGCTACACTCTCGATGAAGCTGTAAGTGAGTGTTCCATCAGAGTTGGTTGCACGCCACATCAGGCCTTGCATGACACCTGAAATCCACATTGAAGCAATGTAAAGCACAACGCCCAGAGTAGAAATCCAGAAATGAGTTTCTATCAGGCGGATACTGTACATTTCTGTTTTTCCAAACAGTCTCGGAATGAGGAAATACATAGAGCCGATAGATATCATGGCAACCCAGCCCAGGGCGCCGGCATGTACATGGCCGACAGTCCAGTCAGTATAGTGGGACAGTGCGTTGACTGTTTTAATGGCCATCATGGGGCCTTCAAATGTAGACATACCGTAGAAGGAGATGGCAACGACCAGGAACTTAAGAATCGGGTCAGTACGTAATTTATCCCAGGCACCGGACAGCGTCATGATGCCGTTAATCATGCCGCCCCAGCTTGGAGCAAGCAGAATCAGTGACATGACCATGCCCAGTGACTGTGTCCAGTCAGGTAATGCGGTGTACATCAGGTGATGCGGGCCGGCCCAGATATAGGTAAAGGCCAGTGCCCAGAAATGTACTACCGACAGGCGATAGGAATAGACCGGACGGCCCGCGGCTTTAGGCATGAAATAATACATCATGCCGAGGAAACCGGCGGTCAGGAAGAAGCCTACCGCATTATGTCCATACCACCACTGCACCATGGCATCCTGTACGCCGGCGTAGGCTGAGTAGGATTTCATGCCCATCAGGCTGACAGGCAGTGCGGCACTGTTACCGAGATGAAGAACGGCGACAGTCAGGATGAATGATCCGAGAAACCAGTTGGCGACGTAAATGTGTTTTACTTTTCGCTTGACGATAGTGCCAAAGAATACGATCGCATACGAAACCCAGACCAGAGTGATTAGAATATCAATCGGCCATTCCAGCTCAGCGTATTCCTTCGAAGAGGTATAGCCTAAAGGCAGTGTCACGGCAGCAAGAACGATTACAAGTTGCCAGCCCCAGAACGTAAAAGCAGCCAGTGCGGGTGCAAAGAGTTTGGCATGACAGGTACGCTGCACAATATAATAAGAGGTCGCGAAAAGTGCGGAGCCGCCAAAGGCAAAGATCACTGCGTTTGTGTGTAAGGGACGTAATCGGCCAAATGATAGCCATGGAACATCAAAGTTCAGGGCAGGCCAGGCTAACTGGGAGGCGATAATGACGCCAACCAGCATTCCGACTATACCCCACACCACGGTCATGATGGAAAATTGACGTACCACCTTATAGTTGTAAGTTTCTTGCATGCTTATTCTCAACTGATTGTTCGGGTCGTTTAAGTTTAAATTGTTTAATGATATTCGTGGCAAAAAAAGAATATTATAATGTACTTATTAGCCTTTTCCTATCAAATCATGCCAGCCGTTTAAATAAATGACAAGCTATCAGGATAATATGATCCTAAAACTCGATACTATATGTAAATGTGTGAATATGTACTTTGATATAAATCAAATTTTACTTGAAAACATGACGACTAAACGCAACACTTTTCCGTACAAACTGACTGGATCTCCCGCGTAGCACAGCTCAATCATGAATGACTCATCACATCAGGTTATCCATTGTTTTCATTGCGGTCTGCCTGTGCCCGACGGTCTGGAGTTATCTGTTGAAATTGATCACCAGGCACAGCCGATGTGCTGCAAAGGCTGTGAGGCGGTTGCCAGGGCAATCGTTGCTGGCGGCATGGAAAGTTATTATCAGTATCGCACCGAGAAAAGCAGCACAGCTAAAGAGCTGGTTCCGGATGTGCTGCGGCAGACCGAGGTTTATGACCGCGCAGAGGTGCAGCGAAGTTTTGTGCGGCAGAGTGACGAGAATATTCGCGAAGCTTCGTTGATTCTGGAAGGCATCGATTGTGCTGCCTGTGTCTGGCTTAATGAACAGCATATCAAGGGGCAGCCTGGAGTGTTAGAGGCCCAGGTCAATTATTCTACACACCGTGCTCGTGTCGTCTGGGATGAGCGCAAAATTAAACTGTCGGACATCCTCAAGGCGGTCGCGGAGATTGGCTACATTGCACATCCGTATGACCCCAGTCAGCACCATCAGATTCTGGAAAAGCAGCGGAAAGACTATTTGAAGCGGCTAGGGCTGGCGGGCGCTCTGGGGATGCAGGTGATGATGTTTTCCATTGCCATGTACAACGGTGACTGGTGGGGTATGGAGCAGAAATACCGGACTTTTATCGAGTGGGTCAGCCTGCTGCTTACATTACCGGTATTTCTCTATAGCGGCTGGCCTTTCTATCGTGCGGCCTGGCGGGATATTACGCACCGACGCGCGGGCATGGATGTGCCGATCAGTCTCGGCATAATCATCGCCTTTGGCGGCAGCTTGTTTGCTATGGCAGGCGCTGGCGGACATGTCTATTTTGATTCTGTCGTCATGTTCATATTTTTTCTGCTGACGGCCCGCTATCTGGAACTGGTCGCCCGCAAAAAGGCCTCCGAGCACACTGAGACCCTGATCCAGTCGCAGGCAACTACGGCGGTACGGGAATTATCAGGAAATAAAACAGAAGTCGTAGCCGCCCAGGAACTGGAGCCGGGGGATATAGTTCAGGTAAAACCCGGCGAGACGATTCCTTCCGATGGAGAAGTTATTGAGGGCAGTTCGTCAATAGATGAATCCCTGCTCAGCGGT
>JBLYYR010000060.1:0-3670 GCA_048550195.1 Arenicellales bacterium | reverse complement strand
GCTTTCCTGACCTTCACCGGAAATACCTGAGTAATTTACTCGGATGACCGGTGTCGCCCACATGCCGGACATACAGCATTTATGCATGTAGTTCAGGAACGTACTGTTTTCAGCCATTCATGCAGATTCATAGCTGATTGGCAACCACCAACTCAAAATTCAAGCGACGCATTAAATTGGTGCGCATGCAAAAGTGGTTGCTCCAGGATAGAGCGGAGACTCATTTTCTTGATGTTCTAGGTATCTACTATTGCCGCCAAACAAATAGTTAGCAACCAATAGTAGCGGCATGTTACTTGCGTGTATTTATGAGCATGCAGTCAGTATCTTCCCACAAGCACCTCGTAAAGCTTCAGGAAAGAATCACATCTCTGGACGATGGGTACGTTGCCGACTATACCCCTGAATTCTCTACGATTGAATCTGGCTGGTTATTTTGGCTGCATTGTACTGTTTTAAGCCGTTTAGCCGCCAGATGCGGACCGGTGACTATCGACCCCGAGAAGTCATTCGCACCCCCAGTCGCCATTGTTCGGCAGAAGCGGAGTTTCCGCAGAATCTAGACCACCTTGCTGAGGTAAGTCATAATTTTGACTTTAAATGAGATAGCTTATGAATAAGTCTATAAACCATCCTTCCACTTCGAGTCGTCTCAGCATCACTAATAAACTGCATTGTAGGCGGTGTGATGCACTAGATCGCTGTCTGAATGCTTGGCTTGATAGGACATTGATCAGGTATATCTATCCAATCTTAGTATTCCGCGGCCCCTTCAAAAAAGATGAGGCGATATATAGAAAAGGGGATCTTGTAAGATCGATATTTGTTGTTCGCTCTGGCGCGGTAAAAATTAATAAAACGCTGGACTGGGGAGCCTACGATGTAGATGGCTTCTATTACAGTGGAGACATGTTTGGATTGGACTCGCTCGACGACAGGATTCAAGGTTACGACGCGGTGACGCTTGAGGAAACAGAAATATGTCAGATTCCTTTAACGCAGTTCGAAAAATTAAGTACATCGATTCCTAAGTTGCAGCAATTATTCGTTTCGGAGCTGGCGAACCAGATCCGCCAAAAGACGGATCGCCTATATAACGAACGGCACTTGACTGCAGAGGAACGCGTGCGGCTATTCCTTAAAGAAATCTTCGAACGCAACCGCGAACAGATAAATAGTAATAATGGCAAGTTTCCATTACCCATGACCAAGATAGACATAGCCCTTTACCTTGGGATTCGTCCTGAATCGCTTAGTCGAATACTAACCAGGTTACAAAGTCGAGGAGTGATTCAAAATAGCCCACGATACATAGAATTTTGCAATGCCAAAAAATTGATGCTTTCGATAACCAAGCCATGACGATTTACTACAAAGGGAGTGGAATTTGATGGGCATTCATGGACGAATCGAATTAATTGGGTATATCTGGGGTGTTTTCAGAAGTACTGATCGCTAGGCGGGAATGGCAGGAATTGCGGCTTTCGGGAAGTAGACAGGATGCCAGGGCATGGGAGGTCCCGAGAGCATTCCAGACCTTGAATAGAGCCAGCTATGCACACGATTAAATCGTAGCCCTGGCGAGTGGCATCGCGCTTGCAATGCGCTCCTACAGCAATTGAATAGCAGCAGGTGTGGCGTCCACTGAAGAAGCGCCCCTGCGGAAATTGAACACCTGTAGGAGCGGCGTCCTCGCCGCGATTTATGTTAACTCGCGGGCTTTCAGGTACGCGTAGTCCGAGGCCACTGTCCAGCCTGCGACCTGTTGTGCGAAGGCCTGGTAGGCGTCATACACCCGCCTGGCCGTTTCATCCTTTGCCGTCAGTTCAGCCATGACCTGCTGTGCCTGCTTCCTTGTTGTGGTAGCCAGCACTACTCGAAGACGGAGATGTGTACCGCAGGTAGCTGTTGCTCAGTGCCCGTGGACTTCATAAAAAAGGATGTTTATTCTTCTTGTAATCAAGCGTACTCCGGAAGGTTGAATCAGTACCGACAAGAATCTGGAGTAAACCAGTAAGACAATATAGGACCCTGTACGGCCGTGCGAAAAGACCTGACTATAAAGAACATTATTATCCTGGTGATACTTGCCGAGTTGTGCTTTCTGTTGCTGCTCATATACATGGTATACCAGCTCAACAGGGTAGAGACTGATTTGTCTGTAGCGGCAGATAATCGTTATCGTCAGGTTGAAGTGGCGGACAGATTGCGTCGTAGCTCAGATGAGCTGACGCGTTTTGCCAGGACCTACGTGGTAACTGGTGACTCCCAATATAAAGATAATTATTTTACGATCCTGGCAATTCGTAACGGCACCGCATCGCGTCCGCAGGATTACGAGAGTATTTACTGGGACTTGCTCGAACCGATACGCAGGCAAAGGCATCCTGATACCAGTCCCGCCTCGCTTGAGCAGGTAATGAAGTCATTGCCTTACTCCGTCGAAGAAAGGGCTATGCTGGAATTATCTGAAAAGAACTCGAATGAACTTGTAGATATTGAGATGGAAGCTTTTAACGCCATGGATGGTAAGTTCAGGGATGAGCAGGGTGAATACAGTATCCACAAAGAACCCGATCAGGCATTGGCCGTCAGCCTGTTGCATTCGGACGATTATCATCGTGCAAAACACAACATCATGTTGCCGATTGATGAGTTCATGATGCAACTTGATTTGCGTACCAAGGCTGATGTTGCGCTGGCAGAACGCAGTGTGAAACAGTACCTAGTCTATCTGACTGTGGTAATCATACTATTTGTATTGTTCAATCTATGGGTGTTTTTCCTATTTAACAGGCGTGTTATCCAGCCGATCCAATCAGTTACACGGGCAATCGTCAGGCAAAAAGAATCAACTACCCCCTTTGATGCTGTCCATCCCTTTGATGATGAAATCAGGGTAATGGTAGAACAGCTCAGATCGACAGATGCGAAACTAAGAGATGCAACACGATCTGCTGAACAGGCCAACCAGGCCAAGAGCGAGTTTTTGGCCAACATGAGCCACGAACTGCGTACGCCGATGAATGCAGTCCTGGGTTACAGTGAAATGTTGATGGAAGAAGCCGAGGATGTCGGGCAGGATGATTTTATCCCCGACCTGAAGAAGATTAACCAGGCTGGGAATCACCTGCTGTCCTTAATCAATGACGTGCTCGATCTGTCCAAGATCGAGTCCGGTAAAATGGAAGCCTTTGCAGAGACCTTTGATATCGGCGCTCTGATCGACCAGGTCTCCGGCACTGCTCAGCCACTGATGGCGAAAAACAGCAATCATTTCAGGATCGAGCGCGGCGAGCAGTTGGAGAAAGCTTTTCAGGATGTCACCAAGATTCGTCAGTCGCTGCTGAACATGATTTCCAATGCCGCCAAGTTTACCCATGAGGGCACCATTACCCTGCAGGCAGAACGCGAGAGCATTGACGGGGTGGATTGGCTGACCTTTGC
Source organism: Arenicellales bacterium (assembly GCA_048550195.1). Classification (GTDB taxonomy): domain Bacteria; phylum Pseudomonadota; class Gammaproteobacteria; order BMS3Bbin11; family BMS3Bbin11; genus BMS3Bbin11. The sequence continues at coordinate 223 of JBLYYR010000060.1, read as the reverse complement.
GGTGAATGACACCGGGATCGGTATCCCGGAAGACAAACTGGAGCATGTCTTCAAGGAATTCAGCCAGGCGGACAGTTCAACCACGCGTGACTACGGCGGCACCGGCCTCGGCCTGACCATTTCACGGCGTTTCTGCCAGATGTTGGGTGGCGACATGACCGTCTCCAGCGAGTTGGGTGTGGGCTCTACCTTCACTATCCGGCTGCCCGCTGAACTTCCTGGT
>JBLYYR010000059.1:0-5115 GCA_048550195.1 Arenicellales bacterium | reverse complement strand
CCGGGAGCGATCGATACAGACATTGTTTCATAACCGTTTGCATCTTTTTGTTCTTTCCACCAGGTCAACTCATCGTACCGGTTACCCATGATAATCAAAGGAGTCGGACGTCCGGCTGCTTTAAATGCCTGTGCGGCACCGTATCCGTCCCCACCCTGGGTTACAACACCTTTGACCTCGGCAAGAGACGGCAGAATGCCGGCAACCGCTTTCTGGGTAACGTCCTGGGCCCAGTTGCCATGAACTGAACCGACAATTTCAAACTGAGAGTGGTTGGCTACACCCTTATGGATACCGGCACTGATTTCATCATCAACGAATACACCGGCAAGGCCACGGATTTCAAGCAGGTTCCCTCCATCGGGAATACGTCCTGCCAGATAATCTACTTGGATTTCCCCCATTTTTTTGAAATCGACTGCAATTCGATACGCGCAAGGCTCAGTTACAATTCCGTCGAAAGAAACAACCGTAATCCCCGCATCACAAGCCTGCTTGACGACACCGTTCAAAGCATCTGGTGAGGCTGCGTTTACGACGATTGCATCGTATCCCTGTAAAATAAGATTTTGAATCTGTGAAGCCTGTTCGGTAACTTGGTTTTCAGCAGTAGTAAAGGCGGGGGCTTCTGCAACAATACCGTCTGATACCGCTTTGCTGGTAACCTTGTCCCAACTTTTCAGCATTGCCTGGCGCCAGGAATTACCGGCGTAGTTGTTGGACAAGGCGATCTTTTTGTCCGCGGTGGCAGCATTTGCGAAACTCGCTAACAGGCCAATACAGAATACGGTTAAGAGTACTGCCGTTGTTTTCTTCATACTCAACCTCCCTTAAATGGTTTTTGTTATGTCCAATTGCCGATGCAATGAACTTAAGAATAGACGAGCTTTTTCAAACCATAGGATTCACAGCCTCAGACAATCCTTCTCCATGTATGAAGGGATAGCGCAGGATCTGTAACTCCGAATACTTATAAACGCATTATGCATCATTAGTACACGTAAGAAACTATGTCAATCTGTTTTACTATAAGATTTGGATAGTTAGGCATTGCGTTGGTGATTGGGCTTAATATTCTTATTATAAGGCACCATGCCACACAGTAGTATATTGGTTCATGGAGGAGTGAGATCATTGTGTATCGATATGAGAACAGGATGAAATAATGTATAATGGAGTCAAAATACGTTTAATTGTATTGGTGTTTTGGGGAGGTTTTCAAGCTGGACATCGGGTGTTAATCATTGACATCACAAACAGTATCAGGGCAATCAGAGGTGCAAAAGGAACAGGAGGTTATACCATTTTACTATGACAACCGAACATAAAATATCGGGCATTAATGTCGATAACAATGAATCGGCTCATAAATCGGTCCCGCTTTATCTTAAAGTTGTGGACCATATCAAGAGCTGTATTGAAGAAGGGGTTTTGGCTGATCGGGTACTACTGACAGAATCCCGTATTAGTAAGATACTTGGTATCAGCCGCACCCCGGCCAGGCAAGCGTTGGCTTACCTCGAGCAGGAGCATCTGGTAGAAAAAAGAACCACGCGCGGGTATATGGTGGGGTCATGTAGAGAAGGACAAATAATTCGATTGACTTCGGATATGCTCCAACCAAAGTCAGGAACCGACTTTGTACATCCGCTGAAAGAGTGGGAACAAATCTATGAAAAGATTGAAAATGAAATCATCAAACTTTCAATCCTCTCCCGGTGGAGATTAAATGCTCAGGCTCTTGCGAAAACTTACGCTTGCAGCCGAAATGTAATACAGGAAGTACTCTCTAAACTCGAAAGCAGAGGAATTCTCAAAAAGGGTTATCAGCCAAGGTGGACGGTTATCCCGTTAGATGTAAATCGCCTCAATGAAATCTTTGATGTGAGAAGTTGGCTTGAACCGAACCTTCTTGCTCAAGCAGCCCCTAAAATTCCAGCAAGTATTCTGCAGCAAGTTATTGAAAAACACATAGCAGCTCTTGCGCGATTTCCCTACAACACAAGTACGGAATTGCATGAGCTTGAAATGGACTTGCATGAAAGACTTATGCAGTACGCCGATAACAAAATTGCACTTGTTGCCCTTAGATCATCAAAGGCAGGACTTATTTCAAGCAAGCATGTTGTCGCTTCTAAAGAAGTTCCGCTTGGGGATGACGATCCCTTCTTAGAAGAGCATCTTTCCATCCTTGAAGCACTTGATCGTAACAATATTGATGAAAGCAGGTTACGGATCCAAGCACACCTGCTGAAATCTCGTGAGAAGGTAATAAACAGGTTGAAGCTATTTCGTTCTGCTGCCCGGTTGATCCCGGAAACATTCTGTAAGTCCTGGGCTACAGAGATTGTGGATAAACGTTAGTTTTTGAAAATCTGTTCACAATATCAACACCGCAATTCACCAGAGCCGAAACTATTGAGGCGTCTGTGTGAAATTGCCTGGTTAAGCTTGATGTTGCTCAATATTTTCTCTTTAACTCGATGCTCGCAGCATGAGAATTTTCAGGCATACCCACATATCTCACACCAGTATTTTTCAAATATATCTTCACCAATGTCTGCTGTGCTGCTTTATAGCCCATCCAAGCGATCTTTGCGGCAGCCTGAAACCCAGCAATGCACTCCAGATTCTACATCAAATTAGTTTGACTTAAATCTCGCCCCAGTTAGTGTTTTAAATATTTTCCACGATAAAGAACTGATTTTCATAACTTAGACTATTTGACCCGACCAATTCTAGCTTGGCCAATCAGCATCATCATCTATGCATTATATGTACATAATCCGTGTTTTAGGTCTCACAATCTTTTTCGCTTACCCCCTCTAGGCATAGGGCGCGGCGGCTATTTGCCATCGACCTTAATGCTGTTGGTTAGGTGCATCTTTGGTATTGCCATTTTCCACATTATTCAACTCGTTTTGCCCGAACTTTTGACCCAAAAACCGTGACCAATATAACGAGACCAATATAGGTAGCGAGATAGCACCATTCGGCTGGTCCTGAGTGTCCATATGTCTCGATTCTGAATTGCGATTCAACCCACGACCATAATGGCGAAGTTGCAATGGTTAGTGCGACAGCAACTGGAAAGCATATAACCAAAAGAAGTATTGCGACGAGCGCACCCTTGAGCCGATCCACAAACTTCATGCGATTCCCAACCAGCCAGTGAAATAGACTGCGACGCAGACGATAACCAAAGTGATTGAAGCAATTAGTGCTGATTTCGTAATCCAGCGTCGACGCGTTGACCTATTTATAATAAAAACTGCGGCCACCAAGAAAAAGATTAGGGCCCAAAATGAGTATGGTAAGGCGAGCAATATGTCCTTTTCGCCGCCCCCAAAATCCAACCACCCTTCAGCTAATGCGAAGATAAGCATCGGTGTTAATCCAATCGGTATCGCGGCAATAACGAAATCGATGAGTTTCATCTTTATCTCATTCACCTAACGTTGCGCTTCAGCGGGGTGGCTTTCTGCAAGCCGTTGTTCACTGGCATCGGCACTCCAATGTGCCCAGCATATCTCAATAATCGGCCGCAGCCAGACCCTCGACGTGCCCAGGCATTACTACCATCTCATCATGGTCAGCAACAAGACCAGTCCGGCCAGCAACAACCCGTTGACACTGAAGGCGGACCGGGCAAGCCAGGAGCGACGATTGGCGCGCCAGGCGAGTCCGCCAAGCAAGGTTCCGGTCAGGAGCAAGACCAGCGCCCAGGTGAACATGAAGCCCACAGCTTTGAAGCCAGTGAAGTCGTCGTGGAACGTGAATATATGAAAGCGTATCAGCAGGAAAAGCACGGGCAAACCCGCCGTCGCAATGAGCGACAGGATAGCGAGGATTTGTGTGCGTGGGCGATTCATCCGGCAATCCGTGGGGGGGACTGCCGCGGAAGTACTTTGTCCAGTATACTGTCATTCATCGCTAAGATCCATAAGGCCCCCTATAAAAAGGACTTCCACGGTGATCGTGTTCCATCTTGCCGCCAAACTTTTCAGCTCACAGGCCGCCAGGAGCGAAGGGTGTTTTTTGCTGTCCGGGCGCCTTTGCCTTGTTAGATTAACTTTCCCAATATTCACTTAATGCTTTTCTGATAGATGGGCGTTCAAAGTCGTATTCCTCTTGCCCGAGGCACCATTTCAAATAAGTCACTATCGCCTTCCGTTGAGCTTGATCTAAGGTTGTCAACCTCGATTTAGCATAATCATCGAGCTGCGTTAAATGAAATATCGGATCATCTACCTTATTATTGAGACTTGCCACAATAAATGCGGGTAAATGAAATCGCATTCCATCAGCATCAAAGAATGAAAGGCTACTGCAGCATCTCTTTAGGTCATCAAGACTTAGTAAGTTCCAATCTTCTTTTTCGTCTCTTTCACGATTTTTCTTTTGAACTTCTTTGGGTTCATAATCATCAATTGCCTGAGCTTCCCACAAGCCAATACCATTTCCGAGTGCCACACCAGAAAATGCCGACCTGATTTCTGTTAAAACACCCTCTTTGTTCATAATTAATTTATTTCATTATAAGAATTGATATTAGCAATGACTTTGTAATGATATTAAATTCGATACTACATTGTCTACATTTCCAGTAGTTTAAGTCCTTTGTTTGGAGTAAGTGTTATGAAAAATGACAAATTTTTACTGCACGCAATAATTGCACTGATTCTGAATCGTTACCTGGGTCAAGCCATAGCCCAAGAAAGCTCAGAACTCCAGGTTAGTATGGATGAGAGTATCCTCTTTGAGGAGCTTGAATCGGTGTATTCTGCTTCAAAATAATATCAAAGGGTTACAGAGGCTCCATCCAGAATTAGCACTGTTACCGCTGAAGAAATAAAACTATATGGGTAGAGTACCCCTGCGGACATCTTCAACAGTATTCCAGGATTCTACACAAATTATGATCGAAATTACAGATCCCTTGATGTCAGTGGCTTTAGTGTTGCTGGAGATTATGATACCAAAATTCTTAAATTAGCTAATGGTCATCGCATCAGCGATACTATTCATGAATAATCTCTTCCGGTATTTTCAAACATCTATGAGAGCTTACAGAAGGTAACAGCACTAAACTCAAATCTGCTTATATTCAACAAT
>JBLYYR010000058.1:0-13885 GCA_048550195.1 Arenicellales bacterium | reverse complement strand
GTAGTTGTTTTATTTAACTTATTGGTGGTGATGCTCGTTGCAATCTTCACTACTGTGCATAACCGTGCAGGACTGTGTTCGGCAAAAGTCCGGCAGGTGAATCGCTCTAATCAGAGAGCCAACACCTCAATACCAGGCGGTACACGTCCACTCCGGTGCTTCTTGATCCTGAACTCAATATCTCGATCCAGCCGCAGCATAAAATCCAGCAGCTTGGTCATAGAAAACTCCTTGAGCTGCCCACGCATGAGGCGAGAAACTTTAGGCTGGTCAATTCACAGCAACTTGGCGGCTTCTGTCTGATTGAGATGTCGATGCTTGATGATGCTGCCAACCTTCCTGGCCAGTTCAGCCTTAGCAAGTGATTCAACTGGTTCAACCATACCAATATCAGCAAAGACATTACCACTACCCACTTTATGTTCAATATTACTCATACTTCACCTTGTTAAATCCCGATGCAGTAATTCTGCATCCTTTAGCCGTGCCCGGATCTTGTCCATATCAGGCTTTGGCGTTGCTCGGTGTCAGAGCATGTCACTGATAGTAGGAACATTGCCCGCTACAGCCTGTTTCAGGCCCTCACCAATCAGACCTCCGGCAACACCGGTCGCCGAGACATCACTCAGGCCACGTTCGAAACTCTGATCGAGACGGGCAACTTCATACTATTTCCCGAGATAGCGATCGAGGTCAAAATCACTCACCGGGGTCACACCCATCCCGGTACACCCGTGTATCCAGAGAGCAGAAAACAGGGGGAATATAATGTCTTGATGATCATGTTTATTATCAGGTATCACTCATATTTTATTGTTTTTTTATGATATTTAAAAAATAATTTTATCTTCATTATTGACAGGCAGGGCCGGTAAAGCCAACTGTCACACGGGTTCCATGTTCGAGCTCACTGTCCATTTTAACGTTCCAGCCGAAGCGGTCAGACAGGCGTTTGACGATACTCAGCCCGACACCGTGGCCGGACTGCGAGGTGCCGGGCACGCGGTAATACCGGGTAAATACGTTTTCCAGTTCTTCTTTCGACATGCCGACACCACTGTCCTCGATCATGACACCGCTGTCACTGACAGTAACGCTTATCAGGCCCTTTTCCGTATATTTCGCCGCATTGCGCAATAGATTACTCAGTAGCATGGCCAGCGCCTTTTCCGATGCTTTAACATGAAGTCGGCATTCGTGGTGGAGTTCGGTCCGGATTGGCTTGTCAGCCAGCGACAGATTAATACGCTCGATTTCTTCATCCAGCACATCGTTGACACAGACATCCTCGACCGACAGCCCGAGATCGAACTCGCGCGCCAGTAGCAGCAACGCCTCCATCAGCTCTTCCATATCACTGGCATTGCGGCGGATGCGCATGACCGAGTTTCGGGCCTGCTCTGACAACTCCTGTTCACTGAGAAGCATGTCGGCGGCAATCTTGATCACTGTGAGCGGGCTGCGTAATTCGTGGCTGGCGTCGCGGGTGAACTGGTGTTCACGCTCTATAAATGCCGTGATGCGTTCGTTCAGGTTGTTCAACGCGGACACCAGTGCAAGTACCTCTCGGTCAGTGCCTGAGGGTAAATCATCTGCCGCGATAACATTGCTCGCCTTTGGGTCAGGATCAAAGCTGTCAACTTTATGGGCAAGCCATATGACAGGTGATATGGCATGGCCGGCCGTTCGCCATGCGATCCATGCTACGAGATAGAGAGTAATCAATACCAGAGACAATGGTAGAAGGCCAAAAAACAGCGCCAGCTTCCCTACTCTTTCACCATCAAACAGAAGGTAGAGCCTTTCACCGTTGCGTTCGTTGACATAGAGAGTGGTAAATTCTGCATCACTGGGCAGGTCATGAAAGCCCATGCTATAGGTCGTAAACTCAGCGGGTGGTTGTTGCTCAGAACTATCCAGGTAGCCGGTAAGATTGCGAGTGTCCGGCAGCGGAAATTTCGGATCCCTGCCATGCAGATCCCAGTAGTAATTTGCCTCTTCTTCAAGGGCCTGTGATATCAGGACATCCTTGATCATGCTCCCCGCGGCATAGACGCCAATGACCGCTGTAAGGCTGATCAGCAGAGCCTGCAGCAGGAACGCCCTGACCAGCCGCTGCTGGATACCCTTTCCGCTTTTCATTCGGTCGTAACCAGGCGATATCCACTACCCTGCATTGTATGCAGCAGGGGTCTATCGAACGGCTTGTCTATTGTCTGCCTGAGATTGTACAGATGACTTCGCAGGGTATCAGAATCCGGCAAAATATCGCCCCATACCTGGCGCTCGATTTCACTTCGACTGACGACACGCGGGGACGAAGACATTAATAAACGTAATATTTTCATACAGGTAGGACTCAAATGAAGTTGCTTGCCGGCTCGGCTGACTTCCAGTGTACCGGTATCAAACCTGAGATCAGCTACTTCCAGGGTTTCAGGACTCACCAGCCCCTGCTGCCGACGAATCAGAGCACGAACGCGAGCTTCCAGTTCACGGATTTCAAATGGCTTTACGAGGTAGTCGTCTGCACCGATATCCAGCCCGGCCAGCTTATCATCCAGAGTGTCGCGTGCGGTCAGCATCAGCACGGGTGTGTCCTTGTGCGCTTCTTCGCGAAGCTTCTGACAGACTTTCAGCCCATCCATCCCAGGTAGCATCAGGTCAAGGATGATCGCATCGTATTCATTGGTCACCGCCAGATGCAGACCAGTGATCCCGTCGCCGGCAAAATCCATTACGAACCCTCTGCGCTCGAGATAGGCGTAAACCATCTCTGCAATATCACGGTGATCTTCTATAAGAAGCAGTCGTTGTGGTTTATCAGAATGTGTCATTGCATTTATCCTCTCAGCATATTTTCCTAAAGGTAGTGTGAACGTAACGTGAAGGCAGATCCGCAAGGCCATGTTCCTCGTTATATTTCTGTCATTTAATACCTCTACGCAAAATAGATTGAATTCTTCACACAAGATTCAATCTGCTTTCACATGGTTTTCACATTATGGAATCTAAGATTCATTTCAACGCTTTGAACCGCTAATAGATCGTCATAATCAATGCTAACCTATACGTAATGTATAACTTATGTATAACTTTTTCAATTTAAATAAACGTAAAACTTCAAATATATGGCAGATTTATTCAGATTTTTGCAATATTTTCATATAATTCCTGTACAAATAAGTTTTACTTGTATAATATTTGTATAACTTTTTAAGATGTGGACTCAATGATGCAACAAAGACAAGGGGAAAGTTTTCCAATTCGTACGGTATCCGAGCTGACTGGGGTAAATTCGGTCACACTCCGTGCCTGGGAGCGCCGCTACGGCCTGATAAAGCCCGAGCGAACACCAAAGGGACATCGCCTCTATAACCAGGGCCATATTGAAAAAATAGAACAGATCCTTGATCGCGTGGCACAGGGTATGACTATCAGTCAAATTGCCCGCGAACTTGAGAACATAGAGGCGTCGGGAACAGTTGCCGGTGATGGCGGCGCCTGGAACGATTACATTCAGCGAATGATCTCGGCTATTGTCCGGTTCGATGAACAAAAGCTCGACAACGTCTATAACGACGCTATGTCGCTCCATCCTGTCGAGGTGGTCACCACCCGCCTTATCCTGCCACTGCTGCAAGCACTCGGTACTCGTTGGGAAACAAATGAAGGCAGTATCGCTGAAGAACATTTCTTCAGTGTTTACCTGCGTAACAAGCTTGGAGCACGTTTTCATCACCAGAACCTGAGCAATACCGGGCCCAGGCTGATCATGGCCTGCCTGCCCGGTGAACACCACGAGTTCGGCATACTGCTATTCGCCCTGATGGCACACAGCAAGGGCTACCAGGTCATCCTTCTCGGTTCAGATTTGCCGGTCAGCGACCTGGTGCAGGTTGCCATGCGTACAGACAGCCAGGCCATCGTCCTGGCGGGCTCGTCACCACTCGATTGCAACCACCAGATTGCGGATATCCATTCATTGACCACGAAGGTGTCGATCCCGGTATTTATCGGCGGTGATGCATCGATGCGTTGCAGAAATGAGATTGAGAAGGCGAACGCTATCCCATTATCAAGCGATTTTTCTTCCAGCCTGTATGCCATTGCAAACGGCCTTGAAAAACTTAAATCATAACGAGGAGCAACGACAGTGAATAACAACCTGGCACTTGAACTTACGGAATCCGGATACTTACCCGATGGTTTGATTCGGCATGGTATACGCCGGTTACTGCAGCAGCGTTTGAAAGAGATTCAAATTTCAGATATTGATCGCATGGCGGAAGATCAATCCACCTTCGTCAGGCGTATGGATGTTTCACCCGTGGCACTGGTGCCGGATCAGGCTAATGAACAGCACTACGAAGTACCTCAGGAGTTCTATCGGCATGTCCTCGGACAGATGCAGAAATACAGCTGCTGCTATTGGGGGGAAAACACTGGAAGCCTGGCAGCTGCAGAAAAACTGGCACTGCAAAAAACCTGTGAGAATGCCGATATCAGCGATGGCATGAACATTCTCGAACTGGGTTGTGGATGGGGGTCATTAACCCTGTGGATGGCAAGGAACTATCCGTCAAGCCAGATTACGGCAGTATCTAACAGTGCCTCGCAGCGGGAATACATTCTTAAAAAGGTGAATGACCACGGCATAAATAATGTTGACGTCATCACTGCAGACATGAACGACTTCGATATCGATAAAACCTTTGATCGTGTCGTATCTGTCGAAATGTTCGAGCACATGCGCAATTACCGGAAACTGTTCAAACGTGTCAGCCAGTGGCTGAATGCCGATGGCCGGTTCTTCATGCATATATTTGTCCACCGCAGTGCGCCATATCTGTTCGAAGATAAAGACAAGTCAGACTGGATGAGCCGGCATTTCTTTTCGGGTGGCATGATGCCAAGCGACGACCTTCCTCTGTTCTTCCAGAATAGGCTGAAGATAGAAAAACGCTGGCGATGGAACGGAAGTCACTACCAGAAAACCGCCGAGGCCTGGCTGGAAAACCTGGACCAAAACAAGGACGAGTTATGGCCGATGCTGGAACAGACATACGGGAGTGACTTCGCAAAGATGTGGTTTATGCGCTGGCGCATGTTCTTCCTTTCAGTTTCCGAGCTATTCGGGACTAACACTGGTAATGAATGGTATGTCAGCCATTACCTATTTAGTAATCGCGACCTGAACAGGTAAAGACCAATGCCTTTGATTATCCAGAATTTCGTACTATTTCAGCTTGGCTGGTTCTGCTGTGTGCTCAGTGGAGCGAACCATTTGCCTTCCCTTGCCGGTATCGCTGCCGTCGCGATAATCGTGACTATTCACCTGCTTCGGGCCACAAATTCCGGCAATGAAGCAATGTTGATCCTGATGACCATGATAATCGGCACGCTATGGGACAGTACTCTGATGATGGCAGGTGTATTCACGTTCTCCAGCGCCCCTTTGACAGGCGTACTCGCACCATTGTGGCTGATCGTTATGTGGGCCCTGTTTGCCACCACTCTGAATGTATCACTCAACTGGCTGAAGGGCAGATACTGGCTGGCAGCTATACTCGGCGCCACAGGAGGGCCTCTCGCCTATTTTGCCGGTCATCGTCTTGGTGCCGTTGCATTCAGCGATACCACTATTGCGATGCTGCTCGTTGCTGCCGGCTGGGCGATTATCATGCCGGTGCTGGTTGCTCTTTCGAACCGTTACAACGGGTATACAGGTCGTCGACATACCCTGCAGGAGGCGGAAGCGCTATGACCGATATGTGGCAAACCTATTTTCTTGGTCTTTATATCATGCTGGGCATGGGTTTCATCACCTGGCTATACACTCTATCCAGCGATGATGTCAGCATCGTCGACAGCCTCTGGTCGCTGATGTTCCTGGCAGGTGCCCTCAGCTACGCGTACTCTGCAGGTGGTCTCACTGCAGGAAGCATCCTGCTGCTGGTGCTCGTGGCAACCTGGTCAGTTCGCCTGTCTGTATTCCTTACACTGCGTAACTGGGGACAACCGGAAGATCGGCGTTATCGTGAAATCAGGCAGAATAACGAGCCCCATTTCGGCTTCAAGAGCCTTTACATTGTGTTCAGTCTGCAAGCCGTGCTGGCCTGGGTGATTTCTGCCCCGCTGCTACTCGCCCTGACTGCCGACCTGAAAATAAACGCGCTGGTCATTGCTGCCTGCGTCCTGTGGATTATCGGCTTTCTGACTGAATCCATCGCTGACAGCCAGCTCTATCGATTCAAGAGCAATCCCGAAAACAGAGGCAAAGTGCTAGATACTGGTGTGTGGCGATACAGCCGCCACCCTAATTACTTCGGCGAGTGCCTGGTGTGGTGGGCCTTCTATCTTTTTGCCCTGGCAGCGGGTGCCTGGTGGACCATCTTCTCACCGCTTTTGATGACGCTGCTGCTGCTGAAAGTATCAGGCGTTTCGCTGATGGAAAAGGACATCACTGAACGCCGTGACGGCTATCGCGAATACATAGCCAGGACGAACGCATTCATACCATGGAAGCCAGCAAACAGGCCGGGCTTCGTACAGCGAGGACATGAATCATGAAACGTACAACATTTATAAAGCTATTTTTTCTGCTGTCAATAATAGAGCTGGGTGCTTTTTATCCTCTTGCCTGGGCATCAGATACTCCCATTGAAGAAAACCTGGCATTCAATGTGTTTCTCGATGACAAGCTCATTGGCAACCACCAAGTGACGATCAGAAGGGACAGTAATAAGAAGTCAGTTGTCATCAGGGCAGATTTTGATGTGCGTTTCATGTTCATTCCGGTCTATTCCTATAATCATGAATCACGTGAGTACTGGAAAGACGGCTGCCTGGAAACCATTCACACAACGACTGATGACAACGGCGACGATTATTACATCAACACCTCTTTGTCTGGGGACGCTCTTGAAATAAAAACAAAGGATGGTATGAAAAAACTGCAGGGCTGTGTCCGTTCCTTTGCCTACTGGAATCCTGAGTTACTGAACAGTGAACGTCTCCTGAACACGCAGACGGGTAAATACCAGAAGGTGTCGATAACTGACCTGGGAACAGCCCCCCTGAGCATCAATGACTTTACCTACCAGGCACGGCAGTACAGGCTTATCTGTGAAGACAAGACCATTGATCTCTGGTACACCAATGACAGGCGCTGGCTGGCACTTGAAACCGAAACCGACTCAGGTGCCCTGCTCCGCTACTTGCCGGAACAACAAACAATTGCGGGACTCGACAGACCATGAAGAAATTCATCCTGCCTCTGATTACCACTTCTCTACTGCTCACGTCATGCACCCATCAACCACCGATGCCGACCGTTAATTACGTTGATATCGACCGCTTCATGGGCGACTGGTACGTGGTTGCCAATATTCCGACCTACCTGGAGAAAGGTGCCCATAACGCACTAGAAAGTTATCGCAGGAACAGTGACGGCTCGATCGCGACCACCTTCAGTTTTCGTGAAGGCGGATATGACGGCAAGCGCAAGGAATACCACCCGACGGGTTACATTGAGGACACGACTACCAACGCTACCTGGGGGATGCGCTTTGTCTGGCCGTTCAAGGCAGACTACCGCATCGTTTACCTTGATGACGACTACACGAAAACAGTGATCGGTCGTACTGCGAGAGATTATGTCTGGGTGATGGCACGCAGACCGCAACTCTCGGTCGGCGAATACAGCGAGATCAAACAATTCATCACGCGAATCGGTTACGACCCCAGCAAGCTTCAACTCGTCCCGCAAAAGTGGCCCGGGCTATCAACCAGCAAGTCAACAAACAGGGAGAAATTATGAAGATCGCTGTAGTCGGAACCGGTATTGCCGGAAATGTTGCGGCCCATGAACTGAGTCGTAACCATGACGTGACCGTTTATGAAGCCAGCGATTACGTTGGTGGCCATACCAACACCAGTGATGTATCAATCGATGGACATGAGTATGCAATCGATACCGGTTTTATCGTCTTTAATTACCGGACCTATCCGGAATTCACCCGACTTCTGAATGACCTGAATGTCGAAGTAGAACCAACCAACATGAGTTTCAGCGTCAAAGATGAAGTCACTGGCCTTGAATACAACGGCAACACCCTGAACAGTCTGTTTGCCCAGCGCAGCAACCTTTTCAGACCTTCATTTCTGCGCATGATCAGAGACATACTGCGTTTCAACCGCGAGGCAGTGAAATCACTGGAGCATGAAGATGCTGAATTGCCACTGGGTGATTATCTACGCAAGCACCGTTACGGTAATGAATTTAAAAACCATTACATCATCCCGATGGGCGCAGCGGTATGGTCTACCGAGGCTACCCTAATGCAGAGTTTTCCGGCACGATTCTTTATCCGTTTCTTTGATAACCATGGATTGCTCAGTGTCAATGACAGACCGGTCTGGCATGTCATCCGGGGTGGGTCGCGGGAATACCTGGCACCGCTAATACGGCCGTTCGCTGACCGTATACGCACCAGTACTCCGGTGAGAAAAATCAGGCGCTACCCGGGACACGTGGAGATCTATACCGACGAATATGACAGGGAGCGTTACGATGCCGTATTTATCGCCACGCACTCCGATACAGCACTCAATATCATCGAACAGCCAACTGGGGCCGAGAAAGAAGTCCTTGGTGCGATACCGTATCAGAAAAACGAAGCGGTGCTGCATACCGATACGTCGCTATTGCCGGAACATCGCCTCGCCTGGGCCGCATGGAACTATCATATCCTGAAAGAGAACCGTGACCGCGTCGCACTGACCTACAACATGAACATCCTGCAGGGCATCGAGGCACCGTTTACCTTCAACGTAACCCTGAACAATAGTGATGCAATCGACCCGTCAAAGATCATTAAGCGGGTGCAGTATGAACATCCGGTTTTCACTCCGGATTCTGTCGCGGCGCAGCAGCGTCACGGGGAGATAAACGGTACTGGCAACACCTGGTACTGCGGGGCATGGTGGCGCAATGGCTTTCACGAAGACGGTGTCGTCAGTGCCCTGGAGGCGGTCAAACATTTTAATGAGATGAGTTATGAAAAGTTGCATTTACGAAGGGCAAGTTAGGCACCGGCGTTTTAAACCGCGCAGCCACGAGTTCAGCTACCGCCTGTACATGATGTATCTCGACCTCGACGAACTACCAATAGTGTTTAACCGTTTCTGGCTCTGGTCGGCCGGGTATTTCAACCTTGCCTGGTTCAGGCGGTCAGACCATCTCGGCGATGCACGGGTACCGCTCAAGCAGGCCGTACGTGACATGCTCTACGAAAGGACAGGAATCAAGTGCGATGGCCCTATACGCCTGCTAACTCACTGCCGTTACTTCGGGTTTGGTTTCAATCCAGTCAGCTTCTACTACTGCTATGACAAGGAAGACACACGTCTCGAGCACATCATCGCTGAAGTCAACAATACTCCATGGGGCGAGCAATATTGTTATCTGCTCTGTGAATCCGAAAATGAGATGGAGATTACAGGACCATTCAGTCACAAAAGATATCGCCCTATCAAGGACTTTCACGTCTCCCCTTTCATGCCGATGAACATCCAGTATGACTGGAGCTTCAACCAGCCAGACCGACGGCTGACCGTTCATATGCAGAATTTTGAAAACGCTGACAAGCTATTTGATGCCACTCTGGACCTTGAATACCGGCCGATCAGTTCTAATACTATGGCACGGGTATTGATCCAGTATCCTGTAATCACCCTGAAAGTGGTCGTCGGCATCTATTTCGAGGCAATGAGATTGATACTGAAACGCATCCCGTTTTATGGCCACTCTGCCACCGACAGTAAACATGTATCACCGAGGTAAACCATGAGCCGTTCAATTATTCCATCACCCGCAAATATGATCGTCGAGGAGAACTCGACCCTGTTAACGCGTGTCGCGCGCAGGCTTGTACATGAACAACTTGGGCGAATAAGCATTGGCGAAATCATCCTGCGCGAGAATCATACTGAATATTATTTTGGCAAAGCAACGGACGATTTACCATTGCGAGTGGTTATTGATGTCCATCATCCGTCTCTTTATTCTGATGTTGCCTTCGGTGGTAGCCCGGGCTCGGGTGAGGCCTACATGAAAGGCAGTTGGGATTGTTCCGACCTGACAGCGCTGGTTCGCATCATGCTGCGTAACCGGGAGGTGCTTAATTCAATAGACTACGGGTTTACGCGCATCAAGGCACCCCTGCAGAAGCTGACTCATATGCTGAGACGGAACACCCGCATTGGCAGCAAGAAGAATATCAGTGCCCATTACGATATCGGTAATGATCTGTTCAAACTATTTCTCGATAAGACCATGATGTATTCGAGTGCCTATTATGAAAAACCGGAAATGGAGCTTGAGGATGCATCGCTGGCTAAACTGGACCTGGTCTGTAAAAAACTCGCGCTTACAACCGATGATCATCTGCTCGAAATCGGTACTGGCTGGGGCGGCATGGCCATTTATGCGGCAAAGAATTATGGCTGTCGGGTAACAACGACGACAATCTCTGACGAGCAGTACCAGTACGCACTCGACAGAGTAATAAAAGAAGGGCTACAGGGCCGGGTAAATGTCATCAACAGCGATTACCGGGACCTGGACGGGCAATATGACAAGCTGGTGTCAATAGAGATGATCGAAGCGATCGGCCACCAGTATATGAATGGATATTTTGCCAAATGCTCTAGCTTGCTGAAGCCGGAAGGTATGATGCTGATCCAGGCAATCACTATCCGCGATCAGCTGTATCAGAATGCGCTAAAAGACGTCGACTTCATCAAGAAGTATGTCTTCCCGGGCGGCTTTCTACCGTCAGTCAACGCAATGACCGATGCCATTCAGAAGCAGACTGATATGAAGCTATTCCACCTGCAGGACATTGGGCTCCACTATGCACGTACCCTGCAGGACTGGAGAAACAGTTTTCTCGGCAGGCTGGATGAAGTTCGCGATCTCGGTTACTCGGAAGAATTTATAAGACTATGGGAATACTATTTCTGCTACTGCGAAGGCGGCTTCATGGAGCATGACATAGGGACGGTACAGATGGTATTAACAAAAACACTCAACCGGCGTGAACCTGTTGCTATTTAGTACAGAAGACCTATCAATGATAAAGACGAATAAGTTTGTAATGCCCGGTGATAGTTGATGAGACTCTGGTCAATCCATCCAAAATACCTGGACGCAAAAGGTCTGGTCGCGCTCTGGCGCGAAGGTCTGCTTGCACAGAAGGTCCTGCTCGGCAGAACACGGGGATACCGTCACCACCCCCAGCTTTCGAGATTCAAAAGTAGCGGGAATAGCATTGGTGCCATCGCCAGTTACCTCAGATCAGTGGCCGATGAGGCATACAGACGAGGATACAACTTTGATCGTAAAAAAATCGTCAACCGCCACATCAAGAAAAAGCTTGCGGTCACTGATGGGCAGTTAAGTTTCGAAGTTCAACACCTGTTGAGGAAGTTAAAAAAAAGGGATGGCAAACGCTATCAGGAACTGGTGCAAACAGAAGTGATACATCAACACCCGCTATTCAACAAAGTTAATGGTGATATTGAGAGCTGGGAAATTACCTAAATGTCGAATATTTAGCGCATCAACACCGGTAATTCGATACAGATCTAAACAGTAATTCTATCTACTTTTCACATGTCATTCAAACCGCTTGAGCCATCATTTCAAAACAAACTTCGTATTGCTAAACCACAATTACTGAGGTGCGTTATGTCAGCTATTGATTTACTAGATCAAATCAACGATGAAAGCGAAACGTTAAACAAAGGTTCCTTTGGCGATAACTTCGATGCGGATAGTGAACTCGATAACCGTACCAGCGCTATCCAGAACTTGATGAAAACCCGACCGGCGTGGCGTCGCATAGAAGAGTTTTTCGAAATGCAGGAACTGCGTATTCAGATCAATGATCCGGGCTTCCATTTCTAATCAACAAACAGGTAGATAAATGCGTATTGATTACGGTGTTCGTATGAGACGTTTATTCTCACTGGTATTTTTGGTATCGCTGTCCTGTCTGAGTACAACGGCTGCTACGGAAATTAGCGCAGGTGATCCAGCAACAGTGTTTTCTTTACTGGATCAGGACGGTAAACAACATCGGCTTGTCGAGTAGAGTGGACAGTGGCTGATTTAATTCCACGGCCAGGGATAGTTCTACATTTTCCATTCAGGCTGCTCGCTGACAAGATTTATATCATTGATCATGGCCAGCGCTTTCCATTCGTCGAGAGGAAATTTCAGACCATTGTCCTCTATGCCATATTTTTCCTTGAGTTCGATCTCGAGTTGTTTATTCAGGTTAAACACACCGATACCGAGCATCCCCCACGCTTCGAAAATACGGGCATCGATAGTATTAAAACTGACCAAATTGATATCGCTATGACGTGGATCTTTGACGATGCGCATGAATATCTCGTTGATCGTCTCGTACGGCCCCTCTAGCACCTGCAGGTAATGTGAGCTTGTTGCCAGAAGAACACCCGATACACCAAGTTCAGAATTATGTACTTCACTTGAGTGCATAATCTCCTTCACCTGATCCCAGGTAATGACATTGTTACTTTTGCTTTTATAAATCAGACGGTACATTACAGTTACCTCGCTATCTAGTTGATTGTTCCTGTTTCTCATTATTTTTAACCCTGTTATAAGAGAAAATTACCAGCGATTTATATTCGACAGACTCGAATTTATGGTATTCCATCCTGCATGATTCAGATGCAAGGTAATTCTGATCGGATATTTGTACATAAGGGTGATCAAGGGCACAGATATTATTGCCTTTCACTGGATCTACTGTTGATTTGCGCATGTGTGATACCCCCTCTTCGTTCTATTCAAGGGTAAGATGGTCAGGATTGATACATAGCCGGTTCCCGCACGCTCTCGCTATTTTTTTATCATTCGGAACAGAACCAATGAAGGTCGCGTAACTTGCCCGGTGAGCACTTTCCATGCGCATGCGACCGTCAGTCCCCGGCAGCATCAATCTACCCATGCCTGAGTTGGAGACCTGCCCATTCCATACCCAGCAGTCAGAATCGTTTGACCTGACCACATACATCAACAGCCGATCTTTATTTTTCATCTATAACTGCTCCACCTGTACACCGATTGATGATATTTATTTCACACTGATCTTCATAGTTCTCATCTGCCCTGCTTTAAAATTGACCTCGATCTAATCTAATAAAAAAGTGCCACCGGGAGGTGGCAAAAATCGATCAGAGGAGATTTAATTATGTCCTGCCATCCGTGAATAGCATGTGTGCAGGATGTGAAAGTATGGTGAAGAACGCCTGGTCATTCTCAATCGGGTGGCAAAATCGGTAATCGATGAAATTCGGGATAATCACCCTGAATATGTTTTCACCTACCGTGGCCGGCCAATTACGGGGATGAATAACAGCGGCTGGAAAAATGCACGGAAGCTCACTGGACTGGGCAGGTACGGGTTCATGACCTCAAACACACATTCGGTCACCGCTTACGGGCAGCTGGTGTGAGCTTTGAGGATCTACTGGGCCATAAATCGGGAAGAATCACCACACACGACTCAGCGGCCGAATTATCCAACCTGATTTAGGCGGTAAACAAGGTGTGCGGGGAAAAGTCCCGCAAAAGTCCCGCACTGGTCTTGCTAAAAGCAAAAGCGGCTACCGGGAAACCCGATAACCGCTTGTTTTTACTGATATTGTTTGGCGCGCCCGGAGCGATTCGAACGCCCGACCGCATGGTTCGTAGCTTGAACTTTAAAATATAAGTAGTTGTTTTATTTAACTTATTGGTGGTGATGCTCGTTGCAATCTTCACTACTGTGCATAACCGTGCAGG
>JBLYYR010000057.1:0-3504 GCA_048550195.1 Arenicellales bacterium | reverse complement strand
GTACCCGGCTCTCAGTCATCTACCTGTTCTTTGCAAGAATAAAACTGTAACCACCTGAGCGTTGGTCTGCACCACTTAATGTAGAGACAGACCCTGTAAATTCCCGGGAATATCACTCACTGTCGCTATAGACCGACACCTTGGTTAACAGCTGAAATATTTTTTCTGAAATCCATTTCACCCCGTTAAGTTTGTCCATGTTGATACCGATATCAGGAACTACCTGAGACGAGGCCAGCGTGAAAATATCAATCAATCAGGCCGCATATTTTTGGTACTTTTTTCCCACTATCTGTGACGCGGTAGACAGTCAGAAAGCATTCAAGCGTTATAGATTAGAGCCACTGGAATCGTCACCGGACTAACGATATGACAATTGCGACACAATTGAGTGCTGATTTCGATCAACAGCTCACCGACAAGGAACGCGCCACACATGACGAACCAGACAAGCGCGTCCTGACCGGACTGATTTCATTTTATCGCCCCCGACTCAATGGTTTCCTGGTACTGCTTGCCTATGCACTGGTGATGTTTCTGATCTATGCAGGCTGGCAACAGCGCCCTGAATGGCCATTGACGGCAGAATCCGGCTACGGCTATGCCTTAGGAATCATTGGTGGCAGCCTGATGCTACTGCTGATGTTATACCCCCTGCGCAAACACCTGCGCATCATGCGCAGAATGGGTCCCACTAAATACTGGTTCCGCATCCATATGCTGTTCGGTGTGCTGGGTCCGGTATGCATCCTGTTTCACACCGGATTCCAATTAGGCTCTTTGAACAGCAGTGTTGCCCTGTTCTGCATGCTTGTCGTCGCAACCAGTGGTCTGATCGGCCGATATTTCTATACCAGGATCCACCACGGTCTCTACGGCCGTAAGGCATCCCTGCAGGAACTTCAGCAACACTCCCGCCTAATCGGCGACGCGCTCGTCGAGAAACTGAAAACCACCCCCTGGATACTGGAACGCATCCAGCGTTTTGAAACGAGCGTAGCCAGGCAGTCCACAAGCCTGATCGGTAGCCTGTGGACACTTCTATCACTCGGACTACGCACCTGGTTGCTGTACCTGATATTCAGGTCGTCATCAGACGCAAAAAGATATTCCCTGAGTAACGACTACACCCTGAACCGCAGATACAGAACCCATTTGAACCGTCATATCGGCGCACATCTGGCCAGCATCAGAAAAGTCGCTGAATTCCATTTTTATGAGAGGTTTTTCGCCATCTGGCACGTAGTGCACTACCCGCTTTTCCTGATGTTAGTCGTATCGGGAGTGGTCCATGTTATCGCCGTTCACATGTACTAAGTCGTCGGGAATAAACCATGATTCAGCGGATGAATGCCCTCTTATTAATATTTGCTTCGATGAGCTTTTTTTGTATGAACATCGCACGCGCTGCTGATATCGAAACCCTCCTGATGCCGGGCAAAGTGATCCAGGGACACGCTGAATATGAGAGCGAATGTTCCCGTTGTCATGCGCGCTTCAAAAAGAACACACAATCCCAGCTCTGCCGTGACTGTCACGAGGAGATCGATACTGATCTTCGCTCAGATGAAGGTTTTCATGGGCGCAACCCTGAAATCGAGAAGACCCCGTGCAAGTCGTGCCATACCGAGCATATTGGCAGGGATGCCAATATCGCCATCCTGAATCACGCGACCTTCGACCACAATGATACGGACTTCCATCTTGAGGGCAGCCATAATAACCTGTCCTGCACAGCCTGCCATCAAGCAGATAAAAAATTCTCTGAAGCCCCGTCCGTCTGCTTCGACTGTCACGGCAAGCAAGACCCGCACAAGGGCAATCTCGGTGAGCAATGCAGTGAATGTCATAATGCCAAAGACTGGAAGAAATTTGATTTTGATCATGACATCACGGAGTTTCCTTTACTGGGAGAGCATAAAGAGGTTGCCTGCAACAGCTGCCATCTTAATACGCGATATGAAGAAACCCCACAGAAATGCAATGCCTGCCACTCCCTGAACGATGTCCACAACGGGCGCAATGGCACACAATGCCAAGACTGTCATAGTCCACGCAACTGGATTGAGCCCAAATTCGAGCATGACCGCGATACCGATTTCCCGCTAAAAGGCAGACACAAGAAGGTCGTCTGTGAGGCATGCCATAAAGAAGCTTTAGCCGAGGTAAAACCCGAAAAGGACTGCTACAGCTGCCACAAGAATGATGATCAGCACAGCGGTCGTTACGGCGAGAAGTGTGATTCCTGCCACTCTGAGAAGGGCTGGAAACACGCAAACTTCGACCACGACAAGAACACTAAATTCCCGCTCCAGGGCAAGCACTCCAAACTGGCCTGCTCCACATGCCATCGCGGCAAATTGGACAAAGAAGAACTGGCCACGGAATGCCATAGCTGTCACCTCAGTGATGACGTACACCGGGGACAGGAAGGCAAACAGTGCCAGCGTTGCCATCAGGAAAGCAGTTGGTCTGAAAGTGTCATATTTGATCATGATCTGACCCATTTCCCCTTGCTGGGAATGCACGCTTCCGCCCCCTGCGAGGAATGCCATCTGTCGGCTGCCTTCCAGGATACGACATCAGAATGCAATGACTGCCATAAGGAAGATGATGAACACCAGGCCTCTCTGGGCCCGGCGTGTCAGCTATGCCATAACCCGAACGACTGGGGTATATGGCTTTTTGAGCATGATCAGCAGACAGATTTCAAGCTGGAAGGTGCCCACAAGGACCTTGGCTGTGGAAAGTGCCATTACAAACCCGTGAAAACGAAAGTCGATCAGTCATCAAGTTGCCATGCCTGTCATGAACACGATGATACGCACCGCGGACGCTTCGGGCGTCAGTGCGAACGATGCCATAACAGTGAAACTTTTAATGACGTCAGACTCCGCTGAGCAGGATAGTAAAGATGCAAACAATCCTCAAAAAGACAAGCATATTGACCATCCTCTTCCTGGTAGCCGCGTTTTCCTCTTTCGCTAACGCAGAGTCATTCGATCATTTCTCCACCGGTTTTCCGCTCACTGGCGCACACCAGAACATAGACTGCGAATCATGCCATACAAGAGGTGTCTTCAAGGGTACACCGACGCGGTGTGCATCGTGCCACTCAGAAACATCAAGATTGGGCGGTGAGCGCAAACCACCCAATCATATTCCTACCAGCAACACCTGCGAAGATTGTCATGTAACGTCGAACTGGAAGCAGATAGCTAGTTTCGAACACGGTGATGTTACCGGCGCCTGCAGTTTCTGCCATAACGGTCAAACCGCTGTTGGAAAATCGCCTAATCACGTGGCCAGCAGCAACAACTGCGACGACTGCCATAGAACGACCAGCTGGAGCGGCGCAGCTTTTGACCACACCAACATCACCGGCAACTGTGCCAGCTGCCACAACGGCACCACCGCCACCGGCAAGAACGCTACCCATATCCAGACCAACACCCTGTGCGAGGACTGCCACCGTACCAGCGGCTGGATCCCGGTCACCCGTGT
>JBLYYR010000056.1:0-6590 GCA_048550195.1 Arenicellales bacterium | reverse complement strand
GCAACGCCATAAAAGAGTACAGCGACAATAATTCCTAAAAATATCCACTCTCCACTCATTTTCTTCTCCGGTTTTTTATCAGAAGTTTCGGTTCAAACCATTCAGTGCCGCCACACGGTAGGCTTCTGCCATGGTCGGGTAATTAAAAGTCGTTTCGGTAAAATAGCGAATCGAGTTACCTTTTCCCGGGCGCGTCATCACCGCCTGGCCAATATGTATTATCTCTGATGCACTCTCACCAAAACAATGTATGCCAAGCAGCTCCAGTGTATCACGGTGAAATAATAGCTTTAGCATACCAACCGTATGGCCGGCTATCTGTGCCCTGGCAATAGAACTGAAATTCGCCTGTCCTACTTCGTAGGGAATATTCTCTGCCGTCAATTCTTTCTCTGTTTTTCCCAACGAGCTGATCTCCGGACTGGTGTAGATACCTGTTGGAAATTCTCTGTCCAGCTGCCAGTCAACCTGTGGGTCAGCGATCTTCGCCGCTACATACCTCCCTTGATCGTAACTGGCACTGGCAAGGCCGGGTGCACCAATCACATCACCGATGGCAGAAATATGCGCGAATTTAGTCTGATAATTCACATCAACCTCAATACAACCACGGCTATCGAGCCCTATACCAAGGCTTTCCAATCCCATATTGTCACTGTTACCCGTGCGTCCGTTTGCCCATAACAGCATGTCTGTTTTTATTTTCTTTCCAGATCGACAATGCAGGATAACGCAATCATCGTGAGGTTCAACCCGTGCATATTCCTCTTCATTTCGAATCACTGTACCCTGATCACGCAAATGATAGCTCAGAGCGTCGGTAATTTCGTCATCAAGAAATGACAAAAGCCTGTCCCGTGTATTGACCAGGTTCACCTTCACATCAAGATTGCAGAAGATAGACGCATATTCACAGCCAATGACACCTGCACCATAGATGCTTAGAGAATCCGGTGCGTGTGCAAGCTGCAATATACTGGTACTGTCATGAATACGTGGATGATCAAAATCAATATCCTGCGGGTGATAAGGGCGCGAGCCGGTAGCGATAACGAAAGCATCAGCCGTTAGCATCTTTTCATCCTGCGTAGGGCTACTTATCTTTATCTGACGTGCATCAACAAAACTCGCATGTCCATGATACACCCTTATGTGATTTCGCTCGCAGTAACGATTAAGCTGCAGCACCTGTTGTTCAATGACCCTCTCCACATTATGCAGCAAGGCAGTATAGTCAGGCCTGATGTGTTCAGTAACACCTTTGAATAATGGGTTTTTGCGGTAGTCCGCCAGCATCTGTATAGCGTGACGCAATACTTTGCTGGGGATGGTGCCACAATGGGTGCTGCTGCCACCCGTCCTTTCATCTCTTTCGATCAGTGCAGTCCGGCAGCCACTTTTGGCCAGCTTCATCGCAGCACCTTCACCACCCGGTCCACTGCCGATTACTATGGCATCAAAATGCATATCTTCCATATTTCCACTGTCACTCATTCGGATGTTGTTTAACCGACATTCGAACAGGAATCAGGTCAATTCACCAGGCTCAAACAGACGGCGATATTCATTGATGGCAAATCGATCTGTCATACCGGCAATATAGTCAGCAACGATTCTGGCAAGTCTATTTTCTGGATTATCAGACAGTTCTGCCGACAGTTCATGATATTGGGTCGGCAATATTCGATAATCTTCCATAAAGGCCTGAAACATCTTGCTGATCACACGCTCAGCCTTTTTACTCATGCGCAGCACACGATAATGCTCATATAGGTTTCGACGAAGAAACTGCTTCAACTCCAGTGACTCTTTAGCCACCGCATCACTGTGCATCAATATCGGTTCAGGGTAATTCCTTACATCATCAATACTTCGAACGCCCGAGTCATGCAGGCGGTCTCTGGAGGTTTCAATCAGATCTACAACCAGGTAATTGATCATGCGACGCACTGTCTCATTGATTATTCGACGACCATCCAGTTGCGGATACATTTTACTTACGGTCTTGCACTGTATGGCAAATAATCGACTCTCACGCAGTTGCTCGACGGTAATCAGGCCACCACGCAGGCCGTCATCTACATCATGATTATTATAGGCAATACTGTCTGCAAGATTGGCAAGCTGTGCTTCCAGACCCGGTTGCCTGCCTTCAATAAAACGTTGCCCCACGTCACCGAGTTCAGCGGCATTTTTTCTTGAACAGTGTTTGAGTATGCCTTCACGGGTCTCAAAAGTAAGGTTAATACCCGGAAAGTCAGCATATCGCTGCTCCAGTACATCGACCACGCGCAATGACTGTAAATTATGCTCAAAGCCGCCGTAATCCTTCATGCAGGCGTTTAATGTGTCCTGTCCGCTGTGCCCAAATGGTGTGTGGCCCAGGTCATGTGCCAGAGAAATGGCTTCTGTCAGATCCTCATTTAAGTCCAGCTCGCGCGCTATTGATCTTGCGATCTGGGCAACTTCAATGGAATGTGTCAGGCGGGTGCGAAAAAGATCACCTTCATGATTAACGAAGACCTGGGTTTTGTATTCCAGGCGCCGGAAGGCTACTGAGTGAACTATACGATCCCGATCACGCTGATATTCAGATCGATACGAGGGAGAGTCCTCTGAGTACTGCCGACCTCTGCTGTGTTCCGAATTTGCACTATAGGGCGCCAGCTTTTGCATCTAATCAGTCCCTCAGAAAAGTGAACGGCTAGCAAGTGTTTCTCTTAACAGCTCAGGGTCATAGTTATCACTGACAAAGGCATTGCCAATGCTCTTCAGCAGTACCAGGCGAATGTGCCCCTGATGAACTTTTTTGTCCACCATCATCAGCTTCAGATAGCGCTCAGCTTCAAGCTCGACGGGAGGAATTACTGGCAACCCGGCACGCTTAAGCAGTTCTGCAATCCTCGTCACATCCGCCCTGCTGATCCAGCCTGAACGGCACGACAGATCTGCCGCCATTAACATACCTGTAGCGACAGCTTCTCCATGCAACCAGTTGCCATAGCCCATACCTGCTTCTATTGCATGACCAAAAGTGTGGCCCAGATTGAGTAGTGCCCGGATGCCTCCTTCCAGTTCATCTTCTGCAACAATTTCCGCCTTGCAGCTGCATGACCGCCGTATGGCCTCTGCAAGTGCATCAGGGTCTCTTTGGCACAAGCGATCAATATTTTTCTCCAACCAGTTGAAGAACTCCAGATCCCTGATTAAACCGTATTTGATAACTTCTGCCAGGCCGGCAGACAATTGCCTGTCATCAAGGGTATTCAGTGTTGATAGATCGGCAATCACACAGCGTGGCTGATAGAACGCACCAATCATATTCTTACCACGTGGATGGTTTACCGCAGTCTTTCCACCAACGGAGGAATCCACCTGTGCCAGCAAAGTAGTAGGAATCTGAATAAAAGGGACACCGCGCTGATAACAGGCAGCGGCAAAACCGGTAATATCACCAACCACACCGCCACCCAGGGCGATCATCGTAGTGCTCCTGTCACACGGGACCCGAAGCAGGGCATCGAATATGCTGTCAAGCACCTCGAGGTTCTTGAATTCCTCACCATCAGGCAATATATGGGTAGTTACCTGAAAGCCAGACAGTGACTTTACCAGCGTTTCAAGATAAAGAGGGGCCACGGTCTCATTGCTAATCACCATAACCTGCTGACCAGCTATATACGGCCTGATCAGCTCCACATTACCCAGCAGATTCTGATCAATAAAGATCGGATAGCTGCGATCTCCAAGCTCTACACTAAGTGTCGTCATTTTCAATAATGGCTATGGCTTGAGATGCTTTTCATGCTGGCTATATATCTCTCGCGCCACTTCCTGCGCCGAACGGCCATCCGTAGCAATAGTAATATCGGCAACAGCCAGATAAAGCGGCTCACGTTCTACCAGCAGGTCTTCAATAACCTTTTGTTTTTCGTCTGTTTCCATCAGCGGACGATTTCGGCTCTTTTTCAGTCTCTCATAAAGTATATCTACCGATGCTTTTAGATAGACCACATACCCTTTACTTCGCAAGTTCTGTCTTGATATCTCATCAAGCACAGAGCCGCCACCAGTTGATAAAACAATATGTCGCCTTTGCGTTAAATCTTCAATCATCTGCGCTTCACGTTTCCGGAAGCCCTCCTCGCCTTCTATATCAAAAATAAGACTGATCGAGGCACCGGTACGTTTCTCAATTTCGGTATCCGAATCAACAAAATCATACTTCAGCTTTCGCGCAAGGTGGGACCCGATAGTTGTTTTACCAACCCCCATAGGGCCGACAAGAAAGATATTTTCAGACATTTACGAAACTTCTTTTTAATTGATAAGCGAATGATAACCCGAAAAGCACAATAAGCAGACAAAAAAAAGCACTGCATCCCAAATGGCTGCAGTGCTTGTACAGAAACCTGCTTAAACGTAGCGCATTAGCTACCGAGCAGGCCAAATGATGGCGTAATGATTTTTGGTGTCAGGAAGATCAATAACTCTGACTTTTGATCCGTAACCGATTTATTACGGAAAAGTACTCCCAACACAGGCAGGTCACCCAGCAACGGTACCTTTGTTACATCTTCACCAATACTTTGCTGGTAAATTCCACCAATCACGGCTGTTTCCCCATGGTCAAGTAAAATCTGCGTTTCTATCTCCTTGGTATCGATAGTAGGGTCAGTCGGAGAAACGAAACTGTCTTTGGTAATGTAAACATCCATAATTATTCTGTTATCCGGAGTGATATGAGGCGTCACTGTTAATCCCAGTACCGCCTTCTTGGTGACCACACTGCCGACACCCAGAACATTGGTGGTGAATATCCTTTCCTGGCCTTGCTCGATATGTGCTTCCATGTTGTTGGCTGTAATCAGCCGGGGACTGGAGATCAGCTTGCCCTTACCTTCTGCCTGCAGCGCCGTTAGTTCAACACCGAGAACCTGACCATACCCATCGGCAAATTTTGCCAGGGTGAAGGCGATAGAGCTTGCCAGGAAGTTGCCCAGGCCTGCTGAGCCAAGATCGACGTTGAGTCCATCTCCGGTCACCTCAATTCCAGTTTCACCTGTAGGATCATTAAATGCATTATGGACTTCGACCGCGCTCTCCAGAGACCCGGCAGTTATCGCTTCACCGGCTGAATTATCACTATTGCCGAGGTTAAAGTTACTGTTCAGGTTCGTCATCCCAAGGCGTACACCCAGGGTTCTGCTGTAACCGTCTCTCGCCTCAACGATTCGCGTCTCAATCAATACCTGTTTAACAGGTTGATCAAGCTTACTGATCAGTTTCTTTATTTCTTTGATCTTTGAGGGTGTATCCTGAATAAGTAAGGTATTCGTACGCGCATCAACAGTGACACTGCCACGCTCGGATAACAGACTGTTTGATTCTGTTGGTATTTCATTCACAGATACCGAAGAAAATGGATTTCCCTGGGAATTCTGTGCAAATGGCCCTTCAATTGCCTTGATCGACTTCAATAAGCTGGCAATATCCTCAGCCGATGCATAATTTACTTCTATCAGCTCTGATATAAGAGGCTCAAGTTCGCGAGTTTTCTTTAGTGCTTCCAGTTCAGCCTTTTCTCGAGCAGCAATTTCTTTTGCCGGGGCGATCCAGACCACATTTCCTTTCTCACGTTTTGCCAGCCCTTTTGTTTTAAGTATTAAATCCAGAGCCTGATCCCAGGGCACATCCTGCAAACGCAAGGTCAGACTGCCCTTTACCGTATCACTGGTAACAATGTTCAGGCCAGTAAAATCTGCAATCACCTGTAGTGCTGAACGCACATCAATCTTCTGGAAATTTAGCGACAGACGTTCGCCGGAATAGCCGAACTCATCTTCCTGCTTTAGCTCATTCTCCATCAATGGACGCACACTGACAGTAAATGTGTTCCCGGTCTGATAGGCAATTTGCTCGTACTGACCATTGACGGATATCACCATCCTGGTCCCTTTCCCTTCCTTGAAAGTATCGATAGTCTGGATAGGAGTAGCAAAGTCTATAACGTCAAGACGACGTTCGAGGTCTTCGTGGAGTGCTGTTTTGTTGAAATCAATGATTACCTGACCTTTCTCGTCATCGATGTCAATGCCAACTTCCGGGTCGGACAGGTTGACGATTATATTTCCCTCTCCCTGTGGGCCGCGTCGAAAATCTATACCAGCAATTTTGTGCGGCCTGTCCCCTACACTGGTTGAGAATTTCATATGCTTAGCCGCAGAACCTGATGCTGCTACAACCGCATCCGGGTCAAGTATCATGGTTAGACCGCCATCGGTTATTTGTGTCTGATAGGCAGCATTCCGGTCAAGATTTAGAATTATCCGGGTACGATCAGCAACTTCTACAGCATTTATACTGTGCAGAACGCCTTCGCTTGCAGTTAAGGTGTTCTTACCGAGACCATTTCGGGTGCTAAAAAAGTCCATAGCAATTCTGGATGGATTCTTTGTCACAAATACGGCAGGCTCATCCGGGCGCGCATCCATTTCAATGTTCACTTGAATGCGTCCACCGCTAATTCTGCTATAGGTAATTTGCTTGATGCTGTTTGCTCTAGCCGCATCACTTGCAGGCATTGCATT
>JBLYYR010000055.1:0-7960 GCA_048550195.1 Arenicellales bacterium | reverse complement strand
CGTTCGTTTATATTTTGCTTTGCTAATTCTCGTCCTCTGTGCCGTGAAAGTCAATTTGAAGCAAAAAAAAGCCCGGCGCTGGCCGGGCTTCAGGTATTGCTTGGGGACCGCTGTATTACTTGCGGGCGCCGGGTCCGTTGCTTTCCAGGCCGTTGCTCATGTAAGTATGGAAATACTCCAGGCTACGGTATTCGTCGCTCTGGGGCTTGTAAGGCTTGGCACGGACCTGCTTGTTACAGCCACCATAACGGCGGTGCAGGGTACCCATGCCGCCCCATTTTGAACGATATACCGGGAAGTGCGTGACCTGGCCAAGTGCCGGACTCAGCAGGTCGGCACGGATCTTGTTGCCGGAGTAGTACACATGGCAGTCAGCACAGGCCATGTTGAGTTGTCCGCGCTTTGCATAGAAGTGGTTCTTGCCCCGTTCGTAAGCGGCGAGGGCGGCAGGGTCGTCTTCAGGGACCTGAACGTTGATGATGTTACCCCGTGAGGTGAAGTGCATGTAGGCGGAGACATCAGCAATCGCACCTTTTTGCCAGCCGAGTGGCGCCTCGCCATTCGACTCTCGACAGCTGTTGATCGCTGCTTCAAGGGTGATTACCTTGCCGGATTTGCTGTCAAAGAAAGGATAGCGCTCGGCAATGCCCATGCCGCCATTCGGGAAGCAGTCGGCATAGCCTTTGCCGTTCGCGAAGGGCGTGTTGAAGAGTTGCTCACCTTTTGAAATGTTCAGCTCGTAAGGAGGAAATTCCTCGATTTCTTCCCATTGTTCCCTGGACGCGGCATCAATGGAATAAACCCCGTTGATGAAATCATTGAAAGGTGTATTGGGAAAGCGGTTCTTGAAATAGGCTCTGAATTCCGCCAGGTCTTCTTGTGGTGTCGCCTGTGCTGACAGGGTAAAGCCGCCAAGCAGACCCAGTAGTATCGTTGCAGTCAGGAGTTTATTCATTAAGTGTTTCCCCTACAGGAAGTGGTTGCGTTATTTAATCGTTACTTCGGCCGAATCTTTTTCGCCCTTGTTGTCGACCCAGCTAAGGCTCACCGTGTCTCCTGAAGCGGCACCGGCAAACTTGAATGACAGGTACGGGTTCTTGGAGATTGCAGCACCCCAGTTGGCGGTCATAACCGTCGTGTCCTTGTGTTTGCAGACGACTTCCTGAATGAAATGGGCCGGAATCGTCTTGCCGGTTTTCTTGTCTTTCAGCAGTCCTGTGTCCATCGGATGGCTGATCAGAGCCTTGATTGTAGTCACGCCATCTGTATTTGCTGCGCGCATTTTAATGCTTGCCATGATAAATCCTCTTGGTACGCTTTAATATTGAAATTTGTTGTCAACGGGTGGGGGATTAACCGCCGCAACCGCCGATCGTTACCTTGACTTCCTTCTGGGCGCTGTAGAGTTTGTCTCCAGCCTTGACCACGGCTATGACATTGGCTGTTTTGCCCATCTTGATGCGGGTCGAAACATAGCCTTCAGTGCCGGGGCCGAGTGTGAACTCAGCGGTCAGGGGGGTGGCATTCTTGTCAGCAAAAATGCTGATTGAAGACACGCCATCGATGCTGGCGGTGACGGATACCGGTACCACGGCGCCGTTTTCTGCTATATCCGGTGCCTTGATATTGATTTTGTCGCTGCTGCTCATGTCGGCGGTGTTAAAAAGCGCGGATACCGCTGTGTTAACGTCCGTGGCTTCAAATGCTGCCTTTGACCATGCGGCGAGTGACACGCGTGGTGTTAACAAACCGGTGCTGACAGCCATGCCCACTGCGCCTGTTGCCAGAGAGCCTTTCAGAAATATTCTGCGTTTCATGCTTGTCACGAGTGATTCTCCTAAAAAATTATAGTGTGTAAATGTATTCGACAATCTGATCGATCTCTTCTTCGCTGAGCGCCTTGTTACGTCCGAACGGGATCATGATGGAGTTCGGGTTGGCAACGGTTGCATCCCAGATTTGTGCGCGCAACCTGGCCTTGTCAGGAAATCGCGCCTTCATCGCGATCAGTGGTGGACCGATGTTGCCGGGCAGGGTGCCATCATCCATGGCATGGCAGGCCAGGCAATTGCCTTTCACCCGGTCGTAGGCGACTGCCTTGCCTTTCTCGATGACGGAACTGTCGGCAGCCGCGGCCGGGAATGACATCATCAGTGCCCCCAGCAATGCTGCCAGTGATAACGTTGCAGTGAAAAAATTCCTCGCGGTTTTCCGCATTGTGTCTTCTCCTGAGAAGTTTACGTGTGGTACTGGTATGTATGTTCGTCGAAGCAGGTCTAGCGTCTTAATCCGCGCTGATGGGTCTTTTCAAGGTTGTACTGATCTACTGCTGCTTCTGCCTCGAACTTGGCCTTGTCCGCTAACATGACTGCCTTGGCATTTTCACCGGCATCAGCAGCTTTCTGGGCCTGACCCAGAAACTTTTCGGTGTCGCGCCAGACCCAGTCATTGCTCTTCGCAATGGCTATTGCAGCGCTCGCATTGCTAATGGCAGCAGTGGCTTCAGGGCTGGCATTGGAGGCAGCGACCTCGCTCTTGGTGGACTGGTCGGCGCAACCACTTGTCAACCACAGGGACAGCAATGCGGTTGACAACAGCTTGAAATGAAAGCGTGTTTTCATTGATTAACTCCAGATTGATTTTTCGATGTGCAGAAGAAACCTGATTAATTATTGTCTAGCGGAGGATGAAACTAGCATTGATAATCATTCCGGTCAAGTTTGTTAACGAGTATAAATTGATTCATTAGTATCTGTAATTATTCTAATTTTTCAAGCTCGAGCAGTTCTTCCAGATTTGTAATGCGGGCCTGGATGCGTGCAGTTTCATAGCTGCTCAGGCGGGGTGATTTTTCGGCCAGCTTTAATTGCTCGATGGCCTGGTTGGTGTAGCCGTTGAGAAAATAATACTGTGCCATCGCGGTGTGGGTTTGCAGCGTGTGACCGGTTGCTCCTGCGGCCTGGGCCAGCAGCTTGTGCACTTGCGGGCTGGATGCATTGCGGTTGGCCATCTCGGTGAGCAGGGTATAGGCCTCAAGTGCCTGGCCGGATTCCAGCAGGGTTGATGCGTACGGCAGCACGATGGTCATTTCGCCCGGATACAGTTCCAGTGAGTCCGCGTAGACTTGCAGTGCCTGCGAATATTGCTTGTCAGCCGTCATGATCCGGGCCAGCGCCAGTCGGTAGGCAATACGGTCCGGGTCGCTGTTATGGAGCTTTTCCATGACCGCCAGGGCGGCAGCATGGTTTTCGCTTTCAGACAGCAGCAATGCGAACTCGTACTGTTCGACGGCCGAGTTGCCACCGCTCTTGCCCTTGTAACGCTGTACATCCGCCAGCACCTGTTTGGGGTTTTCGTAGCTGTTGACGCGCATTTTTGCCTGGATCAACAGGAAATCCATGTTGTCGTACCGCTTGACCTTTGGATAGCTTTCCGCGCGCGTGGTGGCCTCGGATATCCGGTTCAGGGTGACCGGATGAGTGCTGAGAAATTCGGGTGGCCGGGTACCGTAGAGTTTTGAATTCTTTTGCAGCCGCTCAAAGAAGAGGGGCATTCCGAAGGGATCAAAGCCGGCATCTGCCAGGGTCTGGATTCCGACACGGTCTGCTTCTTTTTCATTGGCGCGTGTGAAATTGATCTGTTGCTGCAGGCTCGCGGCCTGGGTGGCCATTAACGCGGCAGCACCGGCTGCGCCGTCAGTGGTGGCGCCAAGCAGTATGGCGGCAAGAATGGCGGCAGTCGTTGGCAGGCTCATCTTTTCCTGGGCATCGAAGGCGCGCGCCAGGTGACGCTGGGTGATGTGTGCGATTTCGTGTGCCATTACGCCGGCCAGCTCGCTCTCGGATTCGGAGGCCAGGAACAGCCCCACGTTGGCCCCGATGTAGCCTCCCGGGCCGGCAAAGGCGTTGATGCTGGAATCGTTGACCAGGAAAAAGGTAAATTTAAAGCCCGGGTTTTCACTGTGAATGGCCAGTTTATGGCCCAGGGCGGATAAATAGGCCGTTGCTTCTTCATCCTCGAGAATGATCCCTGCCTGTCGAATCTGGCGCATAAAATAGGCGCCCAGGGCCTTGTCCTGCAGCGGGGAAATAACCTGGCCGGATGCGTCACCCAGATTGGGTAAATCATCAAAGTTTGACTGTGGCAACGCTACCGTCGGACGCAGCACAATCAGCAGGGCTAATAGGAG
Organism: Arenicellales bacterium; assembly: GCA_048550195.1. Taxonomy (GTDB): domain Bacteria; phylum Pseudomonadota; class Gammaproteobacteria; order BMS3Bbin11; family BMS3Bbin11; genus BMS3Bbin11. Next base: position 3,771 of record JBLYYR010000055.1, on the reverse strand, counting down.
TCGTGCAAGAGAGGACATGTATTTATAATAAGTATATTTTATGATGACGGCGGGTCAGACAGTTAATAGTGCTCGAGGTTTAGTCGGTTGGCTGATTTTTCAACCCCCCCTGATGGGGGCTTGTCTTCCATGTCGTGGTATCATAGGTTTCCCAATTGTACCCTGATATTGCAAATACCGGTTGGCCTGATTGGTGTTCGGGTTCCGGAATTACAAACTAAAAATTTAGAAGGAGAGTTGTGATGGCTGATTTTGATGACGAACTGGATGCAACGGGCCTGAACTGCCCCCTGCCGATTCTACGCGCGAAAAAGGCGCTCAATGGTCTGGAGGCTGGCAAGGTGCTGCGTATCATTGCAACGGATCCGGGTTCGGTCAAGGATTTCGAGGCCTTTGCCAAGCAGACCGGCAATGAATTGATGTCATCGACAGAAGAAGACGGCAAGTTTATGTTTCTGATGAAGAAGGGTGGCTAACGCAATTCTTTCAGGTCAGTAATAAAAAACCCCGGTCATGTACCGGGGTTTTTTTTGTCTGCTGTTTGACGATTTTCTATTTAAAGCGCCAGTTTACCTGTGCGCCAAAAATGTCCACGGCGGAATCATATTTTCCTGAGACCGTATGAAAGCCTGTTAGACCTACCGGAAATTGCAGGTTCGGATTATGATTATCAGGGACATCATCAAGCTTCGGGTCATCCACAAACAGATGCGCATAGCCGAGGTCAAAACTCAGGTTGCGTGTGTGACTGTAGGTTAGGCCGAGGGTCAACCAGGTACGGTCGGCATCCGGCACGCGTGGTGAACGCTCACTGTCATGGGGTACCGGTGTCTGGTCCAGGGCAAGGCCGGCACGGTATTTCCACTTGTTGTTGTGTGTGTACTCGGTACCGACGGCATAACGGCTGCTGTCATCATAGTTCCATGTCGCGACACTCTGATTTCCGTCCTCGAGCTTGATATCCAGCGATTTGATCCTGCTCCACTGTGTCCAGGTGAAGTCAGCCATGACCGCCCATTTCGCGTTGATGGCATGGTAGCCACTGATGGAGAGGCTGTCGGGCAGGGTAATATCCAGCTTGGCATCCTGCTTGCCAATGCCTGATGTTTTTGCATCACCTTCCAGCTTGAGTTCGACCTTGGAACGGTAGTGCAGGCCGAGCCTGGTGTTGTCAGAGGGTTCCAGCATGAAACCGACATTAAAGCCAAAGCCCCAGTCATCAGCGGTCATTTTAGTCTTGCGGTCAAGGGAGTCTGATCCCGGCACCCAGCCATCGATGGGGGCGCCGCCCAGTGCGGACAGCAACCCTATATCCGTGGCCTGTGTTAGTTCGCCATCGGCATAAAGTGCGCTGACACCCAGACCAATAGTCGCATGATCGCTGACCTTGAAGGCGAGGGTTGGGTTGAAATTGTAGGTCAGCAGTTCGGATTTAATGGCATGGTAACGGCCGACCCAGTCATCGTCATCATAGTCCGTTTTCAGCCCGAATGGTGCATTGACGGTGAAGCCCAGCCAGGTCCTGTCGTTTAGCTGGTGGGAGATGGCACCCGTGGGAACCGCGGCCGTGAGGTCAAGGCTGGTCTTGGATTCACCCTGAATTGCTACTGGTGGTGGCCCGGCGGTACCAATTAAGGTATTGCCAAGATTATTCGGATTGTACTCGGCGCTGCCCTTGAAGTCCGTTCTTGAATTGACGATCTGCAAGCCACCGGTGAGGTTTGATCCTGGCAGGCGTGTCATGGTGGCCGGATTGAAATAGATGGTACTGGCGTCATCGATACCGGCAGAGCCGATTGCGTATGCGCTGCCCATGCCGCTCACGCTTTGTTCAATCAGTGCAAAACTGCTGGCAAACGCGGCGTTACTCGACAGCGCAAGCAGCCCCGCGATACCACAGGTGCGTAATGGACGTGAAACAGTACGGTCATTGGCCATGGTCATCTCCTCGTTTGGTTGGCTATGTTCGGCGAGGTTGCAGCGGTGTTTCCGCCGGCTTTAGCTTTCTTTTGAAGCTATTGCTTATTCATCCCCCCGGACTGTGGGGCATACACTACTGCACATGCAACAAATAAACAACAGCTGTTGTTGACTTTTAGCTAACCCTTTGTCACAGTTGCGCTCAGCGGCGGCATTCATGTTGCATAAAAACAACCACAAGGACAGTGAAGGGCGCCTGGTCCTGATATCCAAACGAGGGGTAACGATATGAACAGAGCAACCGGCTGCCTGAAAGCGGCATCCATCATCTCCGCACTGGCGATGACCAGCACGGCGTCGGCAACCAACGGCTATTTCAGTCTGGGTTATGGCGCCAAGTCGATGGGACTGGCCGGTGCCATTGTTTCCAATCCACAGGATTCGATGGCCGCTTCTGTCAATCCCGCCGGTATGGGCATGGTCGGAGAACGTGTCGATGCCGGTATCGAGTTCTTCAATCCCGGTGATCGCAGCGCAAAACTGGAAACGTCAGCACTCGGTGCAAACTTTGATGTTGAGGACAAGAGCCGCCGCAATCTGTTTTTCGTCCCGAGCCTCGGCTATACCAGCAAGATCAATGACAGGATGACCTGGGGTATCAGCATGTACGGTAACGGTGGTATGAACACCACCTATGATCGCAATATTTACGATGAGACGGCCGCTGTCGTGGGTGCGTTTAGCCAGGGTATCCCTTCACCTCCTGCTCCTCCGCCAGGTATTCCGGCAGGTCCGGGTGCTGCCGCTTTTGTACCGGAGGGGACGTCGACAAAGGACTTCGGCCTGCCGGTTACGGATGTCGGGACGCTGGGTGTGGATCTTGCCCAGGGTATCATTGCTCCGACCCTTTCATTCAAGGTCCATGAGAAGCATACGCTGGGCGCCTCGCTGTTGATTGGCATACAACGCTTCAGTGCCTATGGCCTGGGTAATTTCCAGTGTTTTACCAAGACGGGTGCCAGTGGTTGTGCGACAACTGGCGGTGCATATAGTCTGACGCCCTCGGACGGTTTGACCAACAACGGTCATGACTGGGCCTACGGCGCAGGTGTCCGGGTCGGATGGATTGGCGAGGTGCTGCCCAAGCTGTCGCTGGGAGCGGCGGTTGCCAGTAAGGTTTACATGACCGAGTTCGATGATTACGACGAGTTGTTTGCCGAAGACGGTGACTTCGACATCCCGGCCAACTTCACCGTCGGTCTGACGTATAAGCCAACGACTGCCCTGAGCCTCTCATTTGATTTCCAGCGCATCTACTACGAAGGTGTGAAATCCATTTCCAATGCGGGCCCGACCATGTCGGACTTCGGTCCGGCCGGCCCCTCTCCCGATAATCTGTTGGGCGAAAATGACGGCTTTGGCTTTGGTTGGGAAAACATTAATGTTTACCGCCTTGCGGCGGATTACCGCTATAACAACGAATGGAACTTCCGTGCCGGTTATGCCTACAATGACCAGCCGATTCCGGATGACCAGCTGCTGTTTAATATTCTTGCGCCGGCAACACCGAAGGTGCATGCCACCGTTGGTTTTACCTACCGGCCCAATAACACCAGTGAGTGGAACTTCTCGTACATGCATGCCTTCGAGGAAAAGGTCAGCTCTTCACGCACCGCCTTCGGGATGCCGGGTGAGATCAAGATGCGTCAGAATGCTGTTGATCTGAGTTATTCCTTCCTGTTCTGATTGTTATCAAAAAGTGAACCGAAAAGGCCATCGAATGATGGCCTTTTTTATCACCCAACTAGCGGGTTGCTACTGTTTTTGCAGGAGCGGATTGCATGTTCGGTG
>JBLYYR010000054.1:0-2644 GCA_048550195.1 Arenicellales bacterium | reverse complement strand
TGCGCGACGTTTCTGCAGGCCGTTTGCCTGTTTTTGTGGCCTATTTTGTACGCAGTCTAAATATACCCCGCGCCTGTCCGATAACTTTTCTGTGAAAGTTTATATATTTCTGTGTCTTGCAGGCATCCAGTTAAAGGCGAATGGTGTGTGATGGATCATCCGGTATGACGACAAAAGGGCAGGGACTGCCGAAAAGCGATAACGGCCGTACTGATGTTGATGACACCCTGCATCAAGGTGCGGGTGTGTTCGGACATGATCTGGAGAAGCAACAGGTAGAACTCGTATACACACAGTCAACTGCTGCGCTGTTAACAGCGTTCATACTGGCTGCCTTTGTAACGTTCGGTTTATGGGGAGTTGCAGACCACGGACAACTGCTTTTCTGGTTGGGCGCGCAGTTTACCCTGACCGCCGCACGATTCACGCTTATTTACCAGTACAAGCATGCGCGGGAAGAACAGCTGGCGTCTTTCAGGTGGACCGCGCTGTTTTTCTCGGGTGCACTGCTCTCGGGTATTCTCTGGGGTTGTCTGGGGTTACTGTTCAGCTTTTCGTGGCCGGTTGAATACCAGACACTGGCCGTCATGAGCCTCGCCGGTGTGCTTGCCGGTGCGATTTCATCCTATGGGGCGATGTTGTCCGTTTATCTTGCCTTCATGGTGCCGGCGATACTGATTCCGGCCCAGGCCATGCTGATACACAACAGCAGTATCAGCCACAATACGGGGTTTTTGTTGATGCTGTACGCCGGCGTGCTACTGGCAATTGCAAAAAACTATAACAGGAACGTTGTCAAAACCCTGCAACTACTCGAGGAAAACAAGGTGTTGTTGCGTGAGACCAGCGATACCAATGTAGCCTTGCAGGAAGAAGTCAGCAGTCGGCATCATGTACAGAAGAAATTACTGCGTGAGCGCCAGTTATTTACAAAAGGTTCGGTTACGGTATTCCGTTGTAGCGCAGAACACGGTTGGCCTATTGAATATATTTCCGAAACGATTTCCCAGTATGGATATGACAGCAAGCAGCTGGTTGAGGAAAAAACCGGCTATGCCAGTCTTGTTCATGAAAGTGATGTCGAGAGACTTGCCGGTGCAGAGCTGCAATCAGGGCATGATGGTACCCACTATATCGGCATTGATTACCGTTTTATCTGCCGTAATGGCGATATACGCTGGGTCTATAGCTACAGCATCCCGGTGAAGGATGATGACGGCGTTTTGGCTCATTACGCCGGTTATATTCTCGATATAACGGATCGCAAGCAGGCAGAGTTCGATCTGGAGCAATCAAGAGAGCGTGCGCAGGTGACCTTGCACTCGATTGCAGACGCAGTAATAACAACGGATGTGAATGGCCAGGTCGAGTATCTGAATCCCAGGGCCGAGGAGTTAACAGGCTGGGAGAGCCGTATTGCCAGGGGGGTGCCACTATGGCGAATCTTTTCCCTGTTTGACGAAGAAAGCCAGGTATCTATTGACGAGCCTGTCAGACAGTGTCTGCAATATAGCAAAGTAATAAAATCAGGCAATGATGCTAGCCTGAAACGCCGTGATGGCACGCGTTTTTCTGTTCAGTATTCTGTTTCACCCATACTGTTTGAGAGTGGTTCTGCCCTGGGTGTCATACTGGTTATCCATGATGTAACCGAAGCGAGGCAGATGCAGCAAAAAATATCGTATCAGGCAACCCATGATGCGCTCACGGGACTGATTAATCGCAAGGAATTCGAGAAGCGACTTGGCTATGCGATTGAATCTGTACTCTACGCGCATGAAAACCATGTGCTCTGTTATCTTGATATTGACCAGTTGAAAATTATTAATGATACCTGTTCACATGAATCCGGTGATGCCCTGATCATGGAAGTCACCAGTCTGATTCAGGGATGCCTGCGCGAGTCAGATGTACTGGCAAGGCTGGGGGGCGACGAGTTTGGTGTGTTGCTGAAAAACTGTTCTCTGGATGGTGCGGTCGAACTGGTTGACTCGATGCTAGCTGTTATTCGTGACTTGCATTTCTCAAGATGTAACCGTGTTTTCGATGTGACAGCCAGTTTCGGGATGGCGGCAATAGACGCAGATACCGGCAATGCGCCTGAAGTCATGATTGAAGCCGATCTCGCCTGCCATGCAGCAAAAGAGGCTGGCGGGAATCGTGTGCATATGTATCACCAGGGAGACCAGAGTCTTGCGCGCAGACACAGTGAAATGCAATGGGTGACGAAGCTGACAGATGCGATTAGAGCCGACAGGCTGGTTCTGTATTGTCAGGACATCGTACCGGTCGTAGCGGACAAGAAGTCAGGTCATCATTGTGAAGTGCTGGTGCGGATGCTGGATGACAACGACGGGATTATACCGCCTGACAGGTTCTTGCCTGCTGCTGAACGTTACAACCTGATCTCCAGTCTTGACCGGTGGGTGGTCAGTCACAGTTTTGCATGGTATTCCAGGCACTGCACGGGCACGGGGCTAGATACCCTTGCCATTAATCTATCAGGTGCATCAGTCACGGATGGCGGCTTTCTGGAACATATTAAAAACGAGATGAAGAACTATCAAGTCCCTGCTGGCGTTATATGCTTTGAAGTGACCGAAACTGCCGCTGTTGCGAATATTGAGGTGGCGGCAGAATTTAT
>JBLYYR010000053.1:0-14418 GCA_048550195.1 Arenicellales bacterium | reverse complement strand
GCCCCCGCGAGAGAACGCTTTTTGTTCTTCAGGTTTGGGAGGGCTGTTTTTCATGTCTCCAAAGCCTTTAAGCTTCCGTGAAAGCAGCACAATCAACACTTTCTCATCGATTGATATTTTTTTGCGGGACAGCAAAAAATTTTGTGTCTTTGCGGTTCAAAAAACAGATTTTTACAAAAACAGATAAAACAAAAACGCCCCCAGCGCTAAGCGGTAAAAAACAAATACCGTCATCCCGATACTCTGGATCATTCTCAGAAACAGACGAATACAAAGGTAGGCAAACACTGCTGACAGAACAACACCAAGAATAAAGCTGCGCCAGTGGATGGGATCCGGTGATTCGGCCAGATCAGCGCCGAGCAGTATACCGGGTAATATGATTGCCGGAATGGATAAAAGAAATGAAAAACGTGCAGCCGCAGTACGTGTCAGACCAAGCATCAATGCCGCAGTAATGGTAATACCCGAACGCGATGTGCCGGGTATCAATGCCAATATCTGCGAACCGCCGATCAGCAGTGCATCCTTCCAGCTCAGGGAATGTTCATCTCTGTTCTGCTTTCCAACATGATCGGCCCAGCCTAGCAACAGTCCAAAAATTATAGTCGTGGACGCAATAACCAGTGGAGATCGCAGCTCACCACCGACAGCTACCTTCATCAGCACGCCACCTATTCCCAGTGGAATGGTGCCGATGACCACGGCCCAGGCCAGTTTCGAGTATTCAGTGTTTGGTCTGCCCGCTAGCGTCAAAGCCCAGTCACGGATCATTGGGAAAATGTCATGACGGAAATAGAAAAGTACAGCAACCAGACTCCCGACATGCACAGCCACATCAAATGCCAGGCCCTGATCCGGCCAGCCCAGCAGACGAGGTAATAATACCAGGTGTGCTGAACTTGAAATCGGCAGGAATTCAGTAAGCCCCTGTACAGCAGCTAACCAGATGGCCTGTATATCGGTCACTACAATTTTCCCCTCATATCCCTGAATGCAAAGCCGGGCAGTTCACACTCAATGTCTTTTCCTAATGCAATAAATTTGAACAACTCGCCCATTTCAGCTGGTGACGTTAATAGTTGTATTTCATGGTTTTTCATCATCTGTTCTTTTGTTATTTTTTCATTGTCTGTGTCGACAGCCGTAACCAGATCTGTCAGCCCGGATCCAAGCAGAAAATTTGTCTGTGTGGTATAGCCCAGTACATCCAGTGATGACAATAGTGCCGCTTCAGCAACGGCAGTAAAATCAACATGCGCTGTAATATCCTGGATGCCTGCTAGAGTAAGAGGATTACTGTGTGAATGATGACGGTAATGACACATCAGTGTACCACCCGTGCGTTGCGGGTGATAATACTCATGCGCGGGGAATCCATAATCGATCAATAAAACGACCCCCTGATTCAGCCCTTGAGCAATCATCTCTATCCAGCCTTTAATGGCCGGGTTTAGCTCAGAACTATAACCGGCCGGGAGTTCAAGTTTGTCTATTTGTTCTGCCAGCTGTCCATCTGCTGGTTGGCAATTCCACTGAAAACCCTCATCGGCAGTTTCCACCAGAAGCTGCTGTGCAACACCGTCATCATCGACTGCAAACATCTCTACCGGCATCGCATCAAGGACTTCATTGGCCAGCACTACGCCAGAAAATGCCTGCTCTGGCATGCTGTCCAGCCAGACAAAACGCTCGATATGCTGTGGCAGTTGCTCAGACAACATCTCGCGCTGCCGCTGCTGCAAATCAGGAGAAGTCTCCAGTATATAATAGTGGTCAGGTAAGACTGCAAGGCTCTCCAGTTCATTTACCAGAGTCACTGCAAGCCGACCACTTCCGGCACCAAACTCTAGAATATCGCAAGGTGCATCAATTTCTTCAAGAATCTGTGACACCTGGCGGGCCAGGCATTGCCCGAAGACATCGCCTAACTCCGGCGCCGTAATAAAATCCCCCTCGGCACCAAAGCGGCGTTGACCGGCAGTATAATATCCCATGGCAGGTGCATAAAGTGCCAGGTGCATAAATTCCGAAAATGGAATCGCGCCCCCCTTCTCGGCAATCACCTGCTGGATCTGCGACGCCAGCTTATAGCTGTGTTCAGCTGAGATCTTATCTGCTTCGGGTAATCCTGTTATATTGAGCGGAGGAAAGTTCATCGATGGATTTTTGGTTCAAATATGTAATGTATGCTCATGAATTATTCGAGGTGCCCTTATGCCAGAGAAAGAAATCAATCCCGTCGCATTAATAACCGGTAGCGCCCACCGGATAGGTGCCTGTATCGCCCGACATCTGCATCAGCAGGATTATCGGGTCATCATTCATTATCATTCGTCCGCCGAGACTGCACAAAAACTTGTTGATGAATTGAATCAGCTCAGAGCCAACTCGGCAGCCGCGTTAAAAGCCAACCTTTCTGAACCGGATGAAATTACCCGGCTCGCAGTGACGGCAATAAAGTGTTTCGACCAGCTTAATCTGCTGGTTAATAATGCCTCGCGTTTTTTCCCCACCCCTATGGGGGACGTGACAGTCGCACAATGGGAAAACCTCGTCAACACCAACCTGCGTGCACCGTTCTTCCTGGCACAGGCAACACAGCATGAACTGGCAAAAACCAGTGGCTGCATTGTCAACATTACTGATGTCTACGGCCATCGACCGCTTGAACATCATCCTGTCTATTCTGTGACCAAGGCCGGTCTGATCATGCTGACCAAATCACTGTCGAAAGAGATGGGGCCTGAAGTCAGGGTAAATGGGGTGTCACCTGGTGCCATTATCTGGCCGGACAGCGATTTATCAGACAAAAGAAAATCAGAAATCCTGGATCGTACCAGCCTGGAACGCATTGGTGGGCCGGATGATATAGCCGAAACGGTAGCTTTTCTTGCCCAGGCAGATTATGTGACGGGACAGATTATCGCCGTGGATGGCGGCAGGCTGGTTGATATTTGAGTTTTTTTGCAGATGTATGGCAGGGGGTTTCACCCTTTCTGGGTTAGTTGGTTTCTTTTTTAGTTTGTTGTGCTGACACTCGACCATGAAGGGCGAAACCCTCTGCCCTGTGTCAGCACACTAAAAAATCACTCCCGTAACTGAATTTCAGCATCCTCATTGATGTTACCATCGATTTCCAGTACAGCTATCTTGGTCCCCTCTGGGTTCGACAGAACACACATAGGCCGTTGAAATAGTGGTCGCCTGATGAACTTGATATACCAGCCAAACCGTTCCACGCCATGGTATGCCAGTATCTGGTCTTCATTAAGAAACTTCATCAGGTTGTTTGGGACTGGATCCACCTCGCCCCGCCTGTTTTCAAGTACCATTTTATCTACCTCCATACCTGAATTAGATACACCATCAGCTTTCTAACTCATTCCATAGTTTTTAAATATTATTGCTGCACAGTGAGATTGTCAATTTTTCCGTGTTGACAAACAGGCAACTATTTTACTGGGTATTTGTGGGACTAAGGTACGTGTGAAGCAGCAAACTACAATTCTACCTCCCACAAATCCTGTCTGGGAAAGTTCCCCTCCTCCCACAATCGTGAAAAACTCACCCCCAGCTCAGGGTGAACAAAATCTGGTACAAGCTGTGAAAGGGGTTTTAAAACAAAGGCATAACGGACAATTTCATCACGAGGAATATCATATTCTTCATCGTGGCGACGCAAATCACCATAAATTAACAAGTCCAGATCCATGGTTCGTGATGAAAACCGTTTTTCACCCCGCTTACGCCCACAGGATTTCTCTATCTGATCAAGTCTGCCCGCTAGCTCAACGAGAGGTAAATCGGTGTCGAAACCTACTACCAGGTTAAGAAAGTTTTCTCCGTCAAAACCGACGGCAACCGATTCATATACCGGCGACATAGTAACTGGTGAAAATTCAGATTTTATCTCGTCAAGCGCCATAGGCACATACTTCCGTGCCTGCTGGTTACTGCCGACACTGACATAGGCCTGTGTCACCCGACCTTGCTCCGCTCAATAATTACCCCGACGTCCCGCCCACCGTTGATTGCACCTTTTTTGTTTAACTTGATGCGACACCAGGGAATCTGAAATTCATCCAGGAGAATATAGGCGACCTTTTCTGCCAGTGCTTCGACCAGATCAAAATGATTATCTTCTATAAAACTGATCACCCGCTTTGCCACCTCCTTGTAGTTCAAGGTATCCTGAAGCCGATCACTGGCAGCGGCGATACGGATATCGGCACCCATATCCAGATCAATCGTCAATTGCTGGGTGATCTGCTTTTCCCATTCCCAGACTCCAATCTGTGCATTCGCGACCAGGCCATGCAGGTAAATAATATCCATCGTCATGTTTATCCTTAATAAAAAACATTCTTCGCCACAAGGACGTTCAGTGAACCGTTAAAAAGTTTCAGGCTGTTTTTTCAACTTTTAACTTTATTCTATCCCGGGTTTCTTCAATTCTGATATTTTCCATCTTGGCCTGACGGCTACTGCCATGCTCTCTGACTCACCTGCCAGTAAACGAAGACAGCCTACATACGCAATCATTGCACCATTATCAGTACAAAATTCCGGACGAGGAAAGTACACTTGTATGTCCTCCTGTTCAGCCATTTCACTAAGCTTATGGCGAAGCATCTTATTTGCACCGACACCACCGGCGATAACCAGCTGATCATATCCGGTCTGTTTAATTCCCCGTCTGGACTTTATTAGCAAGGTGTCGGTAGCGGCTTCCTGAAAAGCCAGAGCAACGTCGGCACGTGTCTGATCAGTTAAATTACGATCGCCTTCTTCATGCTTACGTGCTGTAGTCATGGTAAAAGTCTTTAATCCGCTGAAACTAAAATCAAGACCGGGACGGTCTGTCATTGGTCGGGGAAAGTTGAAACGACCCACCTGTCCCTGCTCGGCTTCTTTTGCCACCGAGGGCCCGCCAGGATAAGACAGACCAAGAAGTTTAGCGGTTTTATCAAAGGCTTCGCCCACTGCGTCATCCAGGGATTCCCCAAGAATAAAATATTCTCCTGGCCCTGCTACATCCGCCAGCAGGGTATGGCCACCGGAGACCAACAGCGCCAGAAACGGGAACCGGGGCCGGGTCTCTTCCAGCATTGGTGCCAGTAGATGCCCTTCCATATGGTGCACTCCCACAGCAGGCACACCCAGCCCCATTGCCAGCGCCCGACCCATAGAGGCACCGACCAGTAGAGCACCGGCAAGACCTGGTCCTCGAGTATAAGCAACGCCATCAAGATTCTGCAGACTGAACCCGGATTCCTCCAGCATCTCCCGAATCAGAGGCACCAGCTTACGGATATGATCGCGTGCGGCCAGTTCAGGTACCACACCACCATACTCAGCGTGCATAGCTATCTGCGAATACAATCGATCAGCCAATAGCCCCCGGTCACTGTCGTACAATGCGACTGCCGTCTCGTCACAGGAGGTTTCTATTCCCAGTACCAGCATCTGCTTAAGTCATAGGCTTACGGTGAATATCCGGGCTATTGACCGAATTTACCGGGCAAGCGCATATTACTGCATTGCATCTGTAATGTACTGGCGGTATTGCTAATGGATGCCAGGCAGGCATGTTCCCGACTGGCCGGTATCCAGGCGGCAATCTGGATAAGATACTGGTTTTCACCGTCATTATTCAGACGGTCGGCATTCAAACGAACGATATTGGCATCAAACTCAATAAATACCTCCGTCAAACGTGCTACCAGACCCGGGTGATCACCACCCTGTATAGTAATACGGTGAGTAATTTCAGTATTCGCTGCAGGTTCAGCTGAAAACTCAAAATCAGCCACCTGTATTTCAGCATTGGCAAGTTCAGGCAATGATCCCAGTGTATCTTCAAGCGATGCCCCGGTTATCTCCGGGTCGGATTCGCAAACCGCCGTAAACTTTGCCCCGCTACCAAGTACACTAAAGTTGGTGCTGCCCAGATTTATGCCAAGGTCAAACAAACAGCCACTGATAGCAGAGACCAGACCTGTTTTGTCCGATGAAAGGACACTGACGAGATAGACGTTTTGCATTTTATACTCCGACGGGACAACGTAAAACCAGATTCTACCTTAACTTCCATCGCTTCAGCATTAGTGTGCATGAAAGAAAGGGGGAAATACTGGGTCCACTGTACCCTCTGTGGTGATGGGTTTAAAATCTTTTATTTCAAATAAAGACGATATGTACAAAAATATAAAAGACGGTTATAATGTTCTGCTCACTAAATTATTGATGTTTTTAAAGGAACCATTGCATGCCAAGTGTACGTATCCGCGAAGGCGAACCATTTGATATCGTTCTCCGTAAATTTCGCCGCTCTTGCGAAAAAGCCGGCATTTTTACCGAAGTCCGTCGTCGCGAGGCTTATGAAAAGCCTACCACCGTCCGTAAACGTAAGATGGCTGCTGCGAAAAAACGTGAAATGAAACGTATTTCACGCGATCGCCAGCGCCTTACCCGCAACTTCTAGTCTAGCGGTTCAGCGAACTTTCTCTGCTATGGCTTCCACCAAGGAACGCATAGCCAGCGACGCCATACAGGCGATGCGTGACCAAAATACTGTGCGCAAAGACACCCTACGTATGCTACGTGCCGCCATCCAACGTCGCGAAGTTGATGAACGCACCGAGCTTGACGAAGCGCAGGTACTAGCCGTCATAGAGAAACAGGTCAAGCAGGCACGCGATTCCATTTCCCAGTTCATAGAAGGTGGTCGTCAGGATCTCGCCGACAAGGAACAAAATGAACTTGATATTCTGATCGAGTACCTGCCGGAACAAATGTCAGCAGAAGAAATTAGTCTGCACATTAGATCCGCGATTGAGCAGACCGGTGCCAGCAGTATGAAAGACATGGGCAAAGTCATGGGCGCACTCAAGCCATTATTACAGGGCAAGGCCGACATGGCTGCAGTCAGCAAAAATATAAAAGACCAGCTATTAGTGTAGTGCTTCATCTTGTTTAACGATTAAGAGGCCCACAAATGGTTCAAGACAAGGCGCAGCTCGCAGACAATGGTTATTCCATTGTCAAGAACTGCAACGTCGTATTGGACAATTTGTGGGCCTCCCTTCGAGCGCGGCAAGAAGCTGTCATCTACGGCGTTAGGTTCCTAGCAAAGGGAGCAACCATTTACTGTAAAACCTGCATTGTAGCTAACAGCTTCTCGTCACGCTTATTCGTTAAACAAAATGAAGCACTACACTAGAATAATGCCCCGAGCACCTTATTCTTCTGATTCCTCTCGTGCCATCTCTGGCACAACAGCGTTGGCCTGATGGGCGGGCGTATACCACCGGAATTTATTGACGAGCTACTGGCACGTGCAGACATTGTTGAAATCATCGACAGTCGCGTGCCATTAAAAAAAGCCGGTCGTGAATACAAGGGCTGCTGCCCGTTTCATGATGAGAAAACGCCATCATTTACAGTCAGCCCGGGCAAACAGTTCTATCATTGTTTTGGCTGCGGTGCGCACGGTACAGCCATCGGCTTTCTGATGGATTATGACAATCTGGGCTTTCGCGAAACCATCGAGGAACTGGCCGGACGCTATAGCATGATCATCCCACAGACAGCTGGCAAGGAAAATTCTGCCGAACGCCGCCAACAGGCCGATCTGTACACAGTGCTTGATGCTGCAAACAAACATTTCCAGCTACGTTTACGTGAAACTGAAACAGCAAAAAACTACCTGATCGAACGCGGTCTATCGGGAGAAATTGCCGCCCGCTATGAGCTGGGCTTTGCCCGGGACAGCTGGGATGATCTACTCAATTCCCTGACCGCTAAAAACATCTCTAGAAAAGACCTCGAGGCTGCGGGACTGACCTCCTCCAACGACCAGGGGCGTGTTTACGACAAATTTCGCGACCGCATCATCTTTCCTATCCATGACCAGCGCGGGCGTGTGATTGCCTTCGGCGGGCGAATTGTTGGTGACGGCGAACCCAAATACCTTAACTCCCCCGAGACCCCTGTCTTTCACAAGGGCAAGGAACTCTATGGTCTGCACCAGGCACTCAATGCCATCAGCAAACTAAATCAATCACTGGTGGTTGAGGGTTATATGGATGTCATCGCGCTGGCACAGGCCGGTATAGAGAATGTGGTCGCAGCACTCGGCACAGCAACCACACCCACTCACATTGAACTGCTATTCCGTCGATGCGATGAAATAATTTTCTGTTTTGATGGTGACCGTGCAGGGCGCCAGGCAGCCTGGCGGGCACTGGAAAATGCACTGCCGTCGATGCGTGACGGAAAACAGGCCAGCTTCCTTTTCCTGCCGGACGATGAAGACCCGGACAGCTACGTCAGAAAGCTGGGACACGACGATTTCGTTGGGCAGCTACGTGAAAAATCCCTGCCGCTTCCCGAATATATGCTGAACCATCTGGCAGCGGAAATTGATCTAAGTCGCCTGGACGGTAAAGCAAAGCTGGCCGCACTGGCCCGGCCACTATTAAACAACCTCCCGCAAGGAGCACTCAAAGCCCTGCTGATACAAAAGCTGGCAGAAATCACCGCAATGAACGAACAGAGTCTGGCTGATTTGATGCTGGACCAGCCGAAACAGACGCCGGCACGCCCAAAAGTCGCTTCTTCCAGCAGCAAAAAGCACAATTTAATAGGCAAAACCCTTACCCTGCTGTTGAATCAGCCGGAACTCGGACATGAAGTCAACAATCTGGAATATCTGCGCTTACTGGAACTGGCTGGCATGGATGTACTGAGTGAGATTATTGATATAATCAAAGGTCGCCCTAATTTGACAAGTAGTGCTATAATCGAACGTTTTCGTCAAACAGTTTATTATGACCGCCTGTGCGAGCTGGCCAGCACAGGCACCGAACTTGAGGATGAAGCGGTAAAAACAGAGTTTCTTGATGCGATTAACCGTCTGCATTTAATGGCCATCGATCAGGAAACCAGGAAAATCACTGCAAGCTCAACTAAACTAACTGAAGAAGACAAAATACGACTGCGTAGCCTGCAGCAGGAACGGCTAGCACTCAAGCATTAGGGCGCCTCTATTAATTAATTATTAGAGGTGCCCTTTAACAATTTAGATAGATGGAATAAGCACCGCATCAATTCCGTCATTAAAAAGCAGGGTTATTGATATATGGGCATTTAGCTCCATCTTTAACCTTACCGGAACTATATTTGCAGGTTTATATTTATCTACTGCCAACTTTTCTGTCACGAGTCTCATCTGTATGGATCTTGAAACAAAACGATTACAACTAAAAAAGCTGATTCTTAAAGGTCGCGAACAGGGTTTTCTAACCTATAGCGAGATCAATGATCATCTACCCGAAGACGTACACGACACTGATCAGATAGAAAATGTCGTACAAATGATCAATGACATGGGCATTGACGTCTACGATCAGCCGCCAGATGCTGACAGTCTTATCATGAAGGCTGAAACAACTGATGAATCAGTTGTTGAAGAAGCTGAAGCGGTACTCACCTCCGCAGTTGAAAGTGAATTTGGCCGTACAACTGACCCTGTACGCATGTATATGCGTGAAATGGGTACCGTTGACCTGCTTACACGTGCAGATGAAATTAAACTTGCCAAGCGTATAGAAGAAGGTATTCGCCAAAGCATGGGAGCCTCTGCTACAAGCCCGTTCATTATTGAATCACTGCTGGAAAAAGTAGCGCTGATCGAAAATGAAGAAATGCGGTTGACCGATCTGCTGCTGGGTTACATCGACCCCAACGAGCCGGATGTTATCCCTACTCCTGCACAGGTAGCCATCGGTGCAGAAAAAAAAGACGATGAGGACGATGAACCAACCGGCCCTGACCCAGAAGAAGCGGTAAAACGCTTCAAGAGTCTGAAACGTCTGTATAACCGCCTGATAAAAGCAATCGATCAGAAAGGATCAGGTGACCCTGCAGTGAAAAAGATTCAGGTGAAACTGTCAGAAGAATTTCTGGAGATTCGCTTCACCCCGAAACAGACCCAGATGTTCATCTCCGGCGTAAAAACGATGGTAGGTGAAGTTCGTGCCAGTGAACGTGAAATTATGCGTATCGTAGTCAAACAGGGACGCATCACCCGGAAAAAGTTTATTGAAGTATTTCCTGGCCATGAAACTGAAATCGACTGGCTGGATGAAATCATTGCATCCGGTAAAGGAGATGGCTCAGTCCTGAACGGTAAACGAGACCGTATTGCCAGCTTGGCAGCCAGGCTGACTGCTATTGAGGAAGTGGCTGGTCTGCCGATTCACGAGCTAAAAGAAATTAATCGTCTGGTATCTATTGGTGAAGCAAAGGCCCGCCGTGCCAAGAAAGAAATGGTGGAAGCCAATCTGCGACTGGTGATTTCTATTGCAAAAAAATATACCAACCGCGGCCTGCAATTTCTTGATCTCATTCAGGAAGGCAACATTGGCCTGATGAAAGCCGTAGACAAGTTTGAATACCGGCGTGGTTATAAATTTTCTACCTATGCTACCTGGTGGATAAGACAGGCCATTACACGATCCATCGCTGACCAGGCCCGTACCATTCGTATTCCTGTCCATATGATCGAGACCATCAATAAACTGAATCGTATATCACGTCAGATCATGCAGGAGCTTGGTCGCGAAGCGACACCGGAAGAGCTTGCAGAGCGCATGGAAATGCCGGAAGAAAAAATACGTAAGGTGTTGAAAATTGCCAAAGAGCCGATCTCAATGGAAACACCCATCGGTGATGACGAAGATTCACATCTCGGTGATTTCATTGAGGACAAGAATATCGAAGCACCGATGGATTCAGCGACAGGTTCTGGCCTGAAGTTTGCCACGACTGACATTCTTGAGACTCTGACACAACGTGAAGCCAAGGTACTGCGTATGCGTTTCGGCATTGGCATGAATACAGACCATACACTAGAAGAAGTAGGCAAGCAGTTTGATGTAACGCGGGAAAGAATTCGTCAGATAGAAGCCAAAGCTCTGCGCAAGCTGCGACACCCTTCACGCTCAGAGCACCTGCGCAGCTTCCTTGAGCCAAATCAGTGATCACAAAAATACAGGGCCTATAGCTCAGTTGGTTAGAGCAGGAGACTCATAATCTCTTGGTCCGGGGTTCGAGTCCCTGTGGGCCCACCAACATTCCTGATATTAATCAGGTACTTAAGCGGGTGCTCAAGCACCCGCTTTTTTATTGCGCTTTCCAACGTGACTAAATCGTGACACCCGTCATCTTGTAGGTTCAGGTAACATACTAATATTTATACTAATTTCTTCACTTCCACTACATAAATCATTCGTTTTTTGCTAAAGAGCAAGTGATTATAATCTCCGGGTCTTTGTTCAGTTCAGAAGCTTCTTAAAGTGATAAAACAAAAAAAAAGGAGCTATTATTTATTTTTGTTGATAAATAACTTATAATAACTTGTGAAACCAATCACCAAGGCAAAAGCCCCATGAACAACGGCACGATTGAACACCCGGCATTGAAGCAATTAGCTGATGCCGGCACGATCCAGCAGGCCACCGCCGTGGCACTCGGCGAAAACTGGTCATTGATGTTCAAAATTGGCAAGGTCGAAAAAGTGCTGTCGACCATCAACGGTGGTCAGCCGCGCGTATGGCGGCGCCTAGACAGTTTAGTGCGCTACCTCTCCTCTATCGGCATTGTGCATTTTGGTGTCGATGCCGGCCACTATGCGCCGGATAACACCCGCAAGCGTCCGGATAAGGCCGCTGCCCTCAAACAGGCACACGAGGCCGCCGCGCACGACAAATGGTTTCGTCAAGAGGTCAAAAAAGCGATTGCAGAAGCGGACACCGATCCGGATAGCGGGATTCCCTGGGAAGAGGTTCGGGGTGACATGGAGCGCTGGATAAAAGACCTTGAATCGCATTAAGTTTACGCGTCAGGCGCGTGAGGATCTTGTGCAAATTCGGGACTACATCGCAGAAGACAACCCCGTTGCAGCCGCTCGGGTACTGCGCACAATCATCCAGAAAACCGACCGGCTGATCGATCACCCAGAACTTGGGCGGCGTGGCCGTGTAATGGGCACTAGAGAACTGATTATTACTGAAACACCCTATATTTCGGTCTATCGAGTTGAAGGCGAAATGATTGATATACTTCGTGTCTTGCACGGAGCCAGGCTGTAGCCGGAATATTGAATATAAATAGACGCGGAGGGCAGACATGCAGAAAAATTTTTATTGCTGTATGCCCTTGGGTTGCTATCGATAAATACAGCTGCGACAGCAAACACTGATCTAATTGACCAGAAGGGGCTTAAGCGTGTTCTGAGGTAAAATCACAGAGAAACAAAAACACACAGAATGAGTGAAGAAATATGAGTAAACAACGCGACACCGATAAAGCAATACGCAATTTGATGAAATGGCTGGAACAGCCGGAGTTTCAGGAACTGCATGCAACTGTAATCGAGGAACACATGGCGCCTGCCTGTAAACACCTCGACATTAGTCAGGAAGAACTTTTCGAAGAAATTATAGAAAATGGTCTAGATGGAATGCTGTTCGGAATCATGTTTGAGGATTTTATCAGCAGCCCCTTTTTACCGGATAACATGACGATGGTAGATCATTACCTGAAGCGCCGCGGCTGGCGTGAAAGTGTTAAGGGTCGCAGGTATCTGCAAAAACTTTCTCAATCTACGCTCTCCCTGTATGAAATTGTAGAAATTTCCCCCGGCCAACATTGTGATGTGCGTGATGTCATACGCGGTGGAGATACGGTGCGGGTGTTCGAAAAAATGGGCACACAGAACCTGGTAAAGTGGGATCGTCTGGCTGCCCGCATACTGAACAATAATGGCAAGCATATTTTTTCCGGCGGGATGTTGCCGTTTCGGCAGGAGGCAGCGCAAAGCCTGCTCAGGGTGATCGACAATACGCGAAAAGAGTACAGAAAGGCTATCGATAAGCTAAAGGCTAAACAAGTCAAAGGCCTGTCATCGATAAACCACGAAGATGATATTTTAAAAGATTCCTGTTATGTCTTCACCAGCACATGGCTCATACACACGTTAGATGGCTTGCATCAAGCTCGACCTGAAATACAAAACTTTGATGGAGAAGCCGTTGAGTTTACAGAAACGCGCTTTCCTTGTCTGGACGAACAGGTTCAAACCATCATCGACAGACTGGACAGCACCATCATTTGGGAACGGGATACTTATGATGCCCTCCTGTGGAACTGGTTTCCGCCACAGCAGCAGAGCAATAAGAAAACAGGAAACACAAAAAAAGGCATGTCCATTGGGACGCTGGATGCAGACCAGCGTCAAATAAGCGGCATGCTGGAATTATCTCCGGAAGTGCTGAAGCTCACCACCAATTCCAGGGAGCGGGCACTACGGGGAAAAGATGAGCTGGAATCACTGCTGGATGGCCTTATCGGCCCACCCTTAAGCACCATTCAAACTCCTGAACAGGCCTTGTCCGAGAGTGAAGCTGAAAGGGACAATGGTGGCGACATGAATGCAATGGATGATATCGATACCGAGGTCGCTGCAAAAATGGTGGAAGACTACCTCGATCAACACTATAGGAATTGTCTCGATGAAACAATTCCGATATTAGGCGACAAAACTCCGCGGCAATGCGCGAGCAGTAAAAAGGATCAGGCCAAAGTCATAGAATGGCTTAAACAACTGGAAAACAATGAACACCGACGAGTCGCCAGGCAGGGTGGAAAACCCTATGACAGCTACTGGATATGGGAAGAATTAAATCTGGAAAAATACCGACACTGACAATTTCATCTTCACCTGTCATCTCCTTTTACAGCAGATCTATCGAGCCTGACCCGAATGGCACTATGATAAGCCTTCTTTGCACAAAATTTTCTTCTTAAATGAACTCTCTCATTTCGTCTCCTGGTGCGGTTAATAGTCGATGCGGTTATCTGCACCAAATTGCCCACGGAACACCTTGTTTTCTATTGTGAGATGCCAGACAGATTGCTTAAAATCCGGATCTTGCACGCTGCACTCGACGTACCCGTTGCATTCTATAAAAATTTAAGCGTCTCGTTATACTGGCAGGGCTGTGTTATCAGCAATCATTACCATAGCGCACTCACAAACGTGACAAAATCGTGACACATACAGATCATAAACAGTTACATTATAGAGTGTTTGCGCGGGCCCAGGCTCGCTAACTTTTTGTAATTGTTAACTATCAGCAGGGTAACAAAGAGTCAAAAACTCCTGGTCCGGGGTTCGAGTCCCTATGGGCCCACCAACACCGGGGCCAGTTTTTTTAACCTGGCCTTTTTTACGAGCTAAAATCCGTCTCACCACCGAGGACACGGAGAAATAGAAGGGCTAAGGACTAAGGACTAAGGACTAAGGACTAATTCAGTATAGGCGACTTTGCTTTCCCGTTTCCCCGTTGC
>JBLYYR010000052.1:0-5077 GCA_048550195.1 Arenicellales bacterium | reverse complement strand
GGTGCTGCAAACGCTGTGGAACAGCCACCTTTAACGCATAAACTCACACCTCTTGAAAAGCCAGTCATGGCACCAGCGCTAGAGCTAAATGACATGGATGAGGAGACGCTAAACCTCAAAGACCTCAAAGGTAAAACCGTGGTAATCAATTTCTGGGCAACCTGGTGCCCACCTTGCCGCCGAGAAATGGGCTCGCTGGAACGTATGCATCAGGCGACTAAAGATAAGAATGTAGAGGTGTTAGCAGTGAATATCGGTGAAGATGAAGACGCCGTGTTCGCATTCACAGGAGAGCTGGATCCTTCACCCGAATTCAAGATTTTATTCAACGAAGATGGCTCCTTAATGCAGAGCTGGAAAGTCCGCGGACTGCCGACCACATTTATTATCAATCCAAAAGGTGAGATCGTTTACCGCGCAGTTGGTGGCAGGGAATTTGATCATCCGGAAATACTTAAGGCTATTAATGATTTAAATCAGAATTGAGTAAAAGTGCCTAAAAGTAGGGGGGTGTGCTTTTAACGATTATATTCCACTAATCATCTCCCCAGACCAATTCCCCACAGCTCCCCAAATCATAACCAGTAAGTGCTTCTGCCATTTGCTGGCTCGGAAGTGATTTCAATTCATTGATAAATTCCTGAAACAGATGCCGGAACCAGATATTTCGTGGAAGCGCGAGGTCGAATGATTCCCAGCCGAGACTGATAAATCCCAGGCCAAATTCGGTAGCTACTGAGCGTGTACCCGGTGCAATATCCGCCATATCCATGGCTATCGCAGCTGCCGCTTCGCGTTCGGAGTTGGCTTCCATTTCGTTGTTAAGCAGGTCGGTTGTTTTGTGGTAGTGGCTTAATATTTCCAGTAGAAAACGTTGTGCTCCGGAGCCTTTCTGCCGCATTGCCCAGCGGAATTGGTTCTCAAAAAATGCATCGGGGCTTTCCGAGTATTTCAATAAGGGTGGGCTGACAATCAAGCCTTGTTCACGCTGGAAGGCACGAATCAAAACCCAGTGCTTGTACTGTGCATGTTGCTGTAATAGCGCGGGGTGGCGCATACTGCTTTCAGCCTGTGGTCCCCAGTGCATGCCGCATACATCAATGCGCTGTGATTGCAGTAATTTAAGTCCAATTCCGGTGCCGGTGGGTGAATAACTGATAAGGGCTCGTGAACCCATCTGTGCGGCAAAGTTATTTACGACGCGATACAGTAAAGGGTCGTCACTGCCAGCAATAATCAGGCGGTCTTTGAGGAGGCCGCTATGCGATGAATCCAGCATCCAGCGATCAATAAGTTCACGCGGGAACATCCATTTGCCAGTAACTTTGGTCGCCGGGATATGGCCTTCGTTGGCGAGCGCGTAAACTTTCTTTTCATTTAATTGTAGGTATTCAGCGACTTGTTTGACACTAAGAAAAGGTATATTGGAATCAATGGTTTGCGGATTACTCATGATGCGCTTTTTAAACGTTTTGGGACAGCATCAAATTCTATCTGCTCAGCCCCGTGATATACCAGAAAATGTTTACCCTTGGCGCGTGAGATTAAAATTACGCCAATCTGTTTTGCCAGTTCATAGCCCATTTGTGTCGCTCCCGAGCGCGAGAGTAAAACCGGGATGCCCATTTGTGCGACCTTGATCACCATTTCCGAAGTGAGTCGTCCGGTCGTATAGAATATTTTATCGTGTCCATGTATATCGTGCAGCCACATATAACCAGCGATGGCATCCACGGCGTTGTGACGCCCAACATCTTCGACAAAACGTAAATTGTCGGTCTCCTGACATAGTGCACAGCCGTGTACAGCACCGGCTTGTCTGTAGATTTCGTTATGTTTATTTAGGGTTGCAAGTAGCTCGTAAACCATTGATTGTTTTAAGGTAACTTCTGGCAGTTTTATCTTGCTCAGGCCATCCATCATATCGCCGTAAACAGTTCCCTGACCACAACCTGTAGTTACCGTTTTCTTGCTGAGTTTCTCATCCAGCCCATCCACGTCATCATGTGTAGTGACCGCTACTGATTCGGTTTCCCAATCGACCTGGATAGCTTTAACCGCATCAATGCTATTGACCAGGCGTTGATTACGCAACCAGCCAAGCACCAGTAATTCCGGCTGGGTACCGAGTGTCATCAGGGTAACAATTTCGCGTTTATTCAGATAGAGGGTGAGGGCGCGTTCGGCCGCGATATGGCCAGCAAGGGTTTCGCCAAACTCATTCACCCCATCGACGGCTACTGCGGCGTCTAAACCTGCATTAGTCAATTGTGGGCCGGTATTGGCTGTACTCATTGGTGATGTTCTCTAGTTTGGCAAGCAGCCGAAAGCCTTTAGCCGCCAGTTGCACTCATATGGCGCATGATTATTGGCTGGCCATTGAGGTTGAAATCATGCCCTTTGGGTTTGAGTTGCATGGAGTCAATAATCGCCGCGCTTAATGCTTCATCATCGGTGGGATTGGCTCTGACTATTTTGCGCAAATCCATTGAATGTTCCTGTCCCAGGCACAGCAATAACATACCTTCAGCGGTAACACGTACCCGATTACAATCCTCGCAGAAGTTATGGCTGTGTGGAGAAATAAAGCCGATACGGCTGTCAGAATCATTAAAACGAAAATACTTCGCAGGGCCGCCCGTAGTTTCGGTAGTTGCGGTTAATTCATATTGGCCTTGCAGTTTAGCCAGAATTTTGTCGCTAGAGTAATAGGTTTCAGCACGGTCATGGTCACCAATTTCACCTAAGGGCATTTCCTCGATAAAACTGATGTCCATACCGCGTTCGCGTACGAATTCTACCAGCGATGTAATTTCATCATCGTTGTAGTCATGCATAATGACACTGTTCAGCTTTAGCTTCTGGAAACCTACTTTTAGCGCGGCATCGATGCCTGCCATGGTTTTTTCCAATTTGCCGATTCGGGTAATTCTTTTAAAGCGTTCGGGTTGCAAGGTATCCAGGCTGATATTGATGCGTGTAACCCCGGCATCTTTAAGTGGTTTTGCATATTTTTTCAGCAGCGTGGCATTGGTGGTGATGGTTAAATCTTTTAGTCCTTCCAGCTGACCCAGGGACTCAAACACGGTCATGATGTTGCGGCGGGTAAGTGGCTCTCCACCCGAGATACGAATCTTATTTACGCCTAAACTTACAAAGGCCTTACCGATGCGGCTCATTTCTTCCAGGGTGAGTAATTGTTCACGCGGCACAAAGGTCATGTCTTCAGACATGCAGTAAACGCAACGTAGGTCACAACGATCAGTTACCGATAGGCGCACATAGGTTACTTGCCTGCCAAATCGATCGACTAATTGTGGGGTTAAATTTGAATCCAGCGTCGTTTCTGTCATAAGGGGATCTACTTTTTTATTTGCGTTTAGGCGCTCTATTACGGTGTTACTTTCAAGTAACTTAGTACTACTTATAGCAGAGTAGCAATTTCCATACCATTTTAATTACAACGTAAAAACGTGGTACTTGTTAAATCTCAGTAATTTAACTGGTGATATATGTCTTTTACCAGATTCAGGGTGGGACAAAATGTACCGCTTATTATTCGGTAAACGCTAATCAAAATTTTATTCTATTCAATAAAAAAGTGCCGAAAAGGTGGGGGGTGTATTTTTTAATCACATTCCTGATCCAAATGGCACATTATTTGCAAAGTGAACTATTATTTACCTAATGAATATTATCAAACACGCCGAAACAACACAGATTAAATCCCCCAAGAATCAATCAGCACCGTTTCCAGACAGTTTTGTGGTGTCCGTTATTATGGAAAGCCGGCCTTCAACCAACCAGTGGGTCGATGAAATTTGGGATGCTACCGGCCTGGTCGCTTTATCTGATTCAGTTAGCGACACTGAAGTTGAAAACGAAGTTAAACAGGTGCAGCAAGGCGATGTGCGACAACTTATTTACAGTGGTTTGAAGATTCGCCTGTTTCTGGATGAGTGTGAAAGTTACTACCATAATCTGATGTCACCGGAACCCGGGGTTTTCATCGTTGCTCGCGAAGAGGATGCCGAAGGTAATGAGAGTGATGTGCCGATTCCTTTTTTAGTATCTCTCAGCTTTGATGAAGCACATGCCTATTTAGAAGGTGATGACATTGTCTATGCGGTGCCGATTCCGCCAGAACTCTATCGCTGGGCTGAGGCCTATGTGCTAGAAAACTATTCGGCCGAGAAGCGTACCAAGCGAAAACGTAAAGACTGGAAAAAAGACGAGAAATGATATGCCCGTAGAGAATGAAAATTTTGTATCCCGTTGGTCACGCCGAAAACAACAGGTAGTACAGGAAGAGTCGCAACAACAAGAACTCGCTGATACTAATGACTCGGAAGTTATTATTGATCCTGAAGTATTAAGAGAGGAGAGGCTTGCCGAGTTAAATACACTCACTGATGAAGACATGCCTGATGTAGAAACACTTGATGAAAATTCCGATTACTCGGGATTCATGTCGGTGAATGTCAGCGAAGGCCTGCGTAAAATAGCATTGAAAAAACTATTCCAAGGCAAGAGTTTTAACATTCGTGACGGCCTCGATGAATACGACGGTGATTACACCAGTTTCGAAAAACTCGACCCCTTAACCATTACCTCTGATATGAAACATATGATTGATGTAGAGGCTAAACGCATGCTGGCTAAAAAAGAAGAGCAGGAAGAAGCCGACAGGTTATTGGCAGAGGCATCCGATGTCGATGACTTTGATGAATTTGAAGATGATGAGTTTGAGCATGATGAAGAGGAAATAGTTGCTGCAGAAAACCTGGCAAAGGTGGATGAAGTGCTTAGTCCTGAAAACGAAGATATTAAAACAAGAAATGATAACAATGAGGATGTTGCATGACAGATTTATTTGTCACAGATAGTAAGAACCAGGCAAAACAGGTCGCTTATGCCGCTGTTGAAAGGTTAAAGCCTGAACCAACCTCCCTGGTTGAATATCAGTCCCGTGGTCATGTGGTAATCATTGCAGCTACAGAAGCTCTGGGACTTGTGGGCGATTTGCCACAGCCACTCACCAGTGAAGTCATCGAATATCAGGGACTATCACCAAATC
>JBLYYR010000051.1:0-57432 GCA_048550195.1 Arenicellales bacterium | reverse complement strand
AGGAGATTCTGATAGCAAAAATGACCGCTTCGGGTCGAACTGAGGTGATTCTCCTAAAATTTAAAAGCCTGTTTTGGGAAGGACTAAGGTGTTTATTTGTTATCGTTTTTTTTTCTGCCATGTCTCGATAACGAGCCTATAGCATAAGGTATTCCAGGTCAAATCTGAGCCAGATTTCACTTATGTCAGTGCAAGTCTGGACGTTTAAAGCTACGGACTCAAATATTTTTTAACATTGTCCACAGCAAGACCATTTCGTTGCAAGGGCACGCTTGCTACAAATCCTTCTTTCCCATTTTCTATTTCCCTATGGAGTTTGAAACTTCTTTCCCTTAAACCTCTATAGACAACTCTTTCAACTTCCGCGTTAAAGTATTTCTGCCCCAGCCAAGCAGGCGTGCAGCTTCAATTTTTCGTCTGCCCGTGTGTGCAAGGGCCGTTTCAATGAGAATACGCTCAAATTCAGGCTCCAGATCTTCAAGGATATTTTCATGGTCCTGGGCAAACTTTTTTTTCAGATATAGCCGCAGCGCATCCTGCCAGCTATCTACGGTGACTGTTGCATCGACTGAATCCTGTCTTATATCCTGTGGCAGATCATCAATCCTTATCTGCTTGGATGGTGCCATGACACTCAGCCAGCGGCAGGTGTTTTCCAGTTGTCGAACGTTCCCGGGCCATTGCAGGGAGCTGAGGAAATTCTTTGCCTTGTCGGTGAGTTGCTTTTCCTCGACATTTAATTCTTTTGCTGTGCGTTTGAGGAAAAATTTCAGCAGCTGCGGGATGTCCTCGGCACGTTCGTGCAGTGATGGAATGCGCAGGCGCACAACATTGAGACGGTGAAACAGGTCTTCACGGAACCTGCCTTCGTTGACGCGCTTTTCCAGGTCCTGGTTGGTTGCTGCAATAATGCGGACATCGACTTTTATTTCCCTGCGGCCACCAACACGGAAAAAACGGCCTTCGGAAAGAACGCGTAGCAAGCGGGTTTGTGATTCTGCTGGCATATCACCAATTTCGTCGAGAAACAGTGTGCCGCCTTCGGCCTGTTCGAACCTCCCTTTATGCTGTGCCAGAGCGCCGGTGAAGGCCCCTTTTTCATGGCCGAAGAGTTCTGATTCAAGCAATTCACCGGGGATGGCGCCAGTATTGATAGCGATAAATGGACCACTGCGGCGGGGGCTGTGCTGATGCAGGGATTCTGCCACCAGTTCTTTGCCTGTGCCGGATTCACCGGAGATCAATACGGTGAGGTCACTTTGACTGAGGCGTCCGATAGCACGAAAGATGTCCTGCATCGCAGGCGCCTCACCTATTATGAATGCGCTTTGCTCTTCTGACGAGGTGGTGCCCACTTTGTGAGTCCGCGCATGTTCGACTGCGCGTTCTACCAGGGCAATAGCATCATTGATATCAAATGGTTTTGGCAGGTACTCAAATGCCCCCTGATCATACGAGGCAACAGCACTATCAAGGTCGGTGTGGGCTGTCATGATAATGACAGGTATTTCTGGGTGCTCGCTGCGTAATTTCTCAAGTAGATCCAGCCCGCTGGTACCGGGCATGCGTATATCGGTGACGATAACTTCTGGTCGTTTAATGCTATTTTGGAGATGCTCCAGAGCGTCGTCTGCGGAACTGAATATTTCAGTCTTGAATCCTGCTTTAGATAAAGCTTTGTCCAGCACCCAGCGTATTGAGTCATCATCATCGATAAGCCAGATTGTCGCCTTTTTAGCCATAAGGGTGTCTCTTTTGTTAGTCAGTTAGCAAGCGGCAGGAAAATGGAGAATACTGTTTTGCCGGGCTGAGAAGTGAATTCTATCAGTCCATGGTGCTGATTAATGATGTTTTGTACGATGGACAGCCCAAGCCCTGTCCCTTCCGGCTTGTTGGTGATCATTGGGTAAAATACCTTTGCCTGCAAATTTTCCGCTATTCCAGGGCCATTATCCTCAATATCAATTTGTAATACTGTACGGTGGGGGGTGTTCCCGATAGTGAACCGGCTTACCGGACGCGTGTTCAACTGCAGCCTGTTAGGCTCTCCGGAGGAAGATTCTGGCGAATCGAGCATGGCCTGCACAGCGTTACGTGAAATATTTAAAATAACCTGAGTCATAGCATCCTGGTCGATGGGTATTTCAGGCAGGCTGGGGTCATAGTTAGTAATGATATTGACCATCTCAGGGTATTCGGAACTAATCAGGGTTCGAACGTGTTCCAGGCAGATATGAATATTGACCGGTAATAATTCCAGAGGCTGATTTGATCCTGCCATTTTGTCCACCAGGTCGGATAAACGATCGGCTTCTTTGATGATGACAGCTGTATATTCTTTCTGTGCTTCATTTTCAAGATCCATATCCAGAAGTTGAGCTGCGCCGCGCAAACCACCTAGAGGGTTTTTTACTTCATGTGCGATACCCTTGAGTATTTGCCGGGCTGCTTCGTATTGTTCCTGCAGATGTTCTTCACGGGCGAGTCTTAGCAGTCTGTCAACCTGGGTAATCTCAACAATAATGCCTGAAAGCTTTCGGCTGCTAGTGAGAGGCGTGGCAGCAAAATCAATAGTGATGGTATTTCCTGTAATGAGTTTCAGGCGGATTTCCCTCTCTGTGATCGTCCTGTTCTCTCGCTGGATAGTTGTGAGTATGTTGTGGCACTCAGTATTGTGCAGGAAGATTGCTTCATGACCCTGGCCCATCAGCATGCGCGCGCTGGCCTGCAACAGGTTTTCTGCGGCAGGATTGATGGCTGTCAGCTTTAACTCAGAATTAAACAAAAGCACAGCCGTTTCCATATTCTCAATAAGGTAACGGCAGATATTGCTGTCAATTTTTGTGTCATTGATCATTTATGGGTAGTTTCAAGTTTCAAGTTTCAAGTTTCAAGTTTTCGGGGTTTCTATTAGTCTTGAAACTTGAAACTTTTTTTAGGCGTCAGAAAAACAAAACGCCCCGTATAGAGGCGTTTGTATCAGGCTGGCAGGCCGAACTCAGCAGCTGTAGTAGAGATCGAACTCAACAGGGTGAGTACTCATGCGCAACTGTGTGACTTCCTCCATTTTCAGGTCTATGAAGCTGTCGATCACATCATCTGTGAATACGCCGCCGGCTTTAAGGAAGTCGCGGTCACTATCCAGTGCGGCCAGTGCTTCTTCAAACGAACTCGCTACCTGAGGAATCATGGCTTCTTCTTCAGCTGGCAGGTCGTACAGATCCTTGTCCATGGAGTCACCAGGGTGGATCTTGTTAATGATGCCATCAAGGCCGGCCATCATCAGTGCAGAGAATGCCAGGTACGGGTTGGCGGTAGGATCAGGGAAGCGCACTTCGATGCGGCGCCCTTTAGGGTTGCTGTCGAAGGGAATGCGGATAGATGCAGAGCGGTTGCGAGCAGAATATGCCAGCATCACAGGCGCTTCGAAACCGGGAACCAGACGCTTGTAGCTGTTGGTGGAGGCATTGGTAAAGGCATTCAGTGCCTTGGCGTGCTTTATTATTCCGCCGATGTAGTAAAGTGCAGTTTCAGACAGCCCGCCGTATTCATCACCCGAAAAGATATTGTTGCCATCTTTTGCCAGAGACATATGGACATGCATACCATTGCCATTGTCGCCGACGACAGGTTTGGGCATGAATGTTGCTGTTTTACCATAGGCGTGTGCAATGTTGTGGACACAGTACTTCAGGATTTGATTTTCATCAGCACGCTTTACCAGTGTGTTGAAGCGAGTACCGATTTCACATTGGCCGGCCGTTGCGACTTCGTGGTGGTGAACTTCAACTTCAACACCCATGTCTTCCATGGTCAGGCACATGGCAGAGCGCAAATCCTGAAGCGAGTCAACGGGTGGTACCGGGAAATAACCGCCTTTTACACCAGGACGGTGACCGATATTGCCGTCTTCAAATACTTTTTCTGAGTTCCAGGATGATTCATCGGAATCGATTTTGAAGAAAGAACCTCTCATGTCATTGCCCCAACGAACATCGTCGAAGACAAAAAATTCAGGTTCCGGCCCGAAATAGGCGGTGTCAGCGACACCGGTGGATTTCAGATAGGATTCAGCGCGATGGGCAATCGAGCGAGGGTCTCTTTCATAACCTTCACCGGTAGCCGGCTCGAGAATATCGCAACGGATGATCAGTGTCGGATCATCAAAGAAAGGATCCATAACCGCTGTTGACGGGTCGGGCATCAGGATCATGTCTGATTCATTAATACCTTTCCAACCGGCGATAGACGAGCCGTCAAACATTTTCCCATCTTCGAAGGTACTTTCGCTCACTGTGTGAGAAGGTACTGAAACGTGCTGTTCTTTTCCGTGGGTATCTGTAAAACGAAAGTCAACAAACTTGACCCCGTTGTCCTTGATAATTTTCAAAATTTCGGCGGACATTGATTTCCTCTTTTATATATCTAGTGTGCAAATAGCACGGTTATACGAAATGGTTTTAATAATCTCAATAAGGCCTTGATAGAGTATTCTTTCCAATTAAGACCTGTGCCCGTTGCGCAAATGCCTGAATTTAATACATCCAGGCACGGGTAAAATTAAATGAGGCGTCATTTTGCACCAGATTAGTGCGCAAATACAAATGCAGACAGTAGTTTCAATGCAAACAGTGGAAGAAGACCTCAATACTGCCGATATTCGGGTTCTGGTGCAGGGTTTCTACCACCTTCCTGGCAATCATCTGACGTTTCTCATCGGTGGTGTTTGCGATGGTCGGGAAAGTCAGGTCGACATTGATGCTGCCCTCGAGATAATGCAGGGTGATTTTCTCGGCAGCTGTTGAGCCGTCAATGCCTGCAATAGCCTCATTTATAAGTGTCGTCATTTCACTGCGCAGCGGAAGATCGACATTTGCCATGCTGACTTTATCGTCTTCGGGGTCAATATGAACCAGCACTTCATCAACGCTTTCAAAGTCATTAATGAGGCGCTGTCGTACGAATTCAGAAATCTGGTGTCCCTCAGAGACGCTGATATTGCCATCTACCTGCAGGTGAACATCGATCAGGGCGCGTCCTCCCATTAGACGTGAGCGCAGCATATGCAGGTCAACCACGCCGTCTATATTGATGATTGCCTGCCGGATGGCTGCTACTTCCTCTTGACTGAGTGCCGTATCAATCAGCTCTTTAAGGGCCTTCCAGCTTAGCAGCAGACCCATACGAATAATCATCGTGCCAAGGCCTATGGCAGCAAGGGAATCAAAATAGGGCAGTCCCATGATGCTGCCACCAATACCAATCAGGACAACAATTGAGGAAATAGCATCGCTGCGGTGATGCCAGGCATTGGCACGCAGAATAGTGGATTTATAGCGGGTCGCAATGACTATGGTGTAGCGATAGAGACCTTCCTTGCTGAATATGGTGATCACAGCCATCAGCAGGGTGATGGGTGCCGGTGTCAGGATCGTTGCCGGCTCAGAGAGCCGCAACGCAGCATTGATAGCAATCGCTGCACCGACAAAGGCGAGCAGTAAACCCAGAAAAACTGTGGCGGCAGTTTCAATGCGGCCATGGCCATAGGGATGGTCATCATCGGCTTCTTTGCTGCCATGCCAGATGGCATAGAGAACCAGGGCATCTGTCGAGAGGTCAGATAAGGTATGGACTCCATCAGCCACTAGAGCCTGGGAGTTACCGACGATGCCGAGAAAAATTTGTCCAGCGGAGAGTAGTGTATTGACAATTATGCTGGCAAAGGTAGCCCGCTTGCTTGCAATCTTGCGTTGTTGGCCTGATTCGGTGTCCATCGGTGTATTCTAGCAGCGTGGAAAGATGACTAATACGGTGAATTCAGAAACTTCCTGGCGGGGTGTATCTGGCAAAAAAAATTCCAGTCAATGGGAAAAAATACTCAAGATTTTTTCCTTTTAACCGGAATTTTGTCGGGTCTGTTGCCGACCCTTTCTCCTCCCAAATGGTGGTTCGGGCTGTTGTTGCGGGTAGGACAGTAACGGAATTCCACGTTTATGTCCAATCATCGGCCAGTTTTTAGATATGTATCAAGGATAAACGGAGCGCTTTATGTGAGTACTTGCCTGAAAATGGACAGAGGCAGGTTGCTGTCTCCGCAAATTTGGTGGCTTAACAGAAGACCTTAATCTAGCTGGAATCTATCTCCGCCTGCTGTTAGCCTTGCAGCCCTGAAAGTTAACTGGACTTAGAAATGGCCGCACAACGATTTAATTTTTTTGATTTTCTTCTCAGGCTGATAGCCGCAATGATTCTTGTCCTTGCCAGTTACAATCCATCAGGATATTCCTGGTATCACTGGGTGAGTAACGCTACTGATCGGTTTGACCCGCTAATTCTGTTTAGCGGTGTAGTGCTGTTAATCGGATGGGTCATATATCTCCGCGCAACGGCGCGTTCACTGGGTATCTTTGGGATTATTCTTGCTTTGGCCTTTGTTGCCAGCCTCATCTGGATGCTGGTAGATTTTGGGCTACTCTCTGTCAGCAATCCGACGTTTTTCCAGTATATTTTGCTGGTTGTGTTATCAGTAGTACTGGCAACAGGTATGTCCTGGTCTCATATACGCCGTAGAATGACGGGCCAGCTGGATGTTGATGATGTTGAAGGTGACTGAGCTGTCTACCTGCTACAGGGTAAATCCAGCCATAAACACAGCTGCTGTAGAGCTGTATCCACACCGGTGCGCTTTAGACTGGAAAACAGCTGTATTCCTTCGATAGGGTATTCAGAAAGTTGTCGCTTTACATCGAGTAAAATCGCACCCGCTTTTCCTCTGCTGAGCTTATCTGACTTGTTCAATATCACATATATGGGCAGGTCAGCGGCTGTACACCAGTGAACCATATTGCGATCGTATTCTTTTAGTGGGTGTCTGATATCCATTAAGAGTATCAGGCCGACCAGGCTTTTCCTTGATAGTAAGTATTCACCAAGGGTTTCAGCCCAATGGCGCTGCTTGGCCTCTGAGACTTTTGCATACCCATAGCCCGGCAGATCAACCAGACGGCGGTCATTGCCGAGGTCAAAAAAATTGATTTCCTGAGTCCGACCCGGGGTCTTGCTGGTACGTGCCAGAGATTTGACGCCTGCCAGCGTGTTAAGGGTGCTTGATTTCCCGACATTCGAACGGCCGGCAAAGGCGACTTCTACTCCGGTATCATCGGGCAGCTGCTGTAATGTATAGGCACCCTTGATGAATGCAGGCTGGGCTGGCAGTCGTTCCATGGTTGTTTTACGGTTTTGTTGTTGGCATGTTGTATTGGCAATAACCTGAAGTATCTCACATTACGGGCGCCTCTATTATTCCATGAATAATCATCTAGTATCCAAAGCCAACCCTTTCTGCGTTAAGAATCTTCGCAATAGCTAGCTATCACGAAGATTCTTGTCTTGTTATGTCAGATTCTGCAAGGAATTATGATAAGTAATAAGTCGATAAAATAGCTATATAAGGAAATTCTAAAATTGACCTGAGAGCGCCATTGATATATAAAGCGGCACACAGTTTCGGGTTGGCAATGTGGTCTGATACCCGGAAAAAATCTTCAGGAGTAGTTCGATGAAAAATATACTGGTCTTGTCTATGGCGGTTGCGGGCATGATTATTGCTGGCGTGGCTCATGCAACGCATGCTTCACATGGCAATGTTGAAAGTGGTAAAGGCAAAACAGCAGCGTGTGCTGCATGCCACGGTGCTGATGGAAACGGTATAAAAGATGCACCACTCAACCCTCGGCTAGCAGACCAGGTGCCAGGTTATATCTTTAGCCAATTAAAGGCATTCAAGGATGGTAGACGCAAAGATCCGATCATGGCAGGCATGGTTGCAGCACTTAGTGATGAAGACATGGCTGATATTGATGCCTACTATTCCAGTCTTCCCGCTGGCAAAGTGGGTGTCAGCAAGGAAGACGAAGCTGCAGCCCTGGAAGGTGAAAAAATCTACCGCGGTGGTTATCGGAAAATGAACATCTCGGCATGCATGAGCTGTCACGGACCGTCAGGTGCAGGTATCCCGGTACAGTACCCTAGTCTTTCCGGACAGAATGCTGCTTACACAGAAAAACAGCTGCATGCATTCAAAGATGGCACACGCGAGCATTATATGATGAACCCGATTGCATTCCTGCTTTCTAACGACCAGATCAAACAGTTGTCACTGTATACGCAGGGCCTGAAGTAAGTCGAAAAAATCAACTTATTGTAAAAGCCGCCTTATATGGCGGCTTTTTTTGTTAATAAAATTGAAAAGCTTCAACCACAAAGGACACTAAGTCACAAAGGACACTAAGTTTTTCTTTCCTGGAACTGCTTTTTCTATCCCACGCTGTCCAGTTCCCGTTGCTTGAATTTGACTCCACGTTCATCTGCCAGTTGACGGCAGGCTGCAATATCAGCCCCATCAAGGCCATTGATAGCCGTAGCGGTTACATCCGGTATGAAGGCGGGTGCGAGTTCCAGAAAGTCCAGCATAGCTTGCCACGAGTTTTCCAGTGCAGGGGCGCAATGCTGAATATAGGTGGCTTCATTATGAGCATTGAGTGAAACTGACAGGGCATCGATAAATTCAGACATTTCCGGTAATACATTGCGCTTGTGGACCAGGTTGGCCAGACCATCAGTATTCAGCCGTACGCGGCCGCCCTGTTGTTTGATGTATCGTGCAACCTCAAGCAATGTTTTCAATCGTAGCGTCGGCTCACCAAACCCACAGAAGACGATCCAGGAAAAGTCACTGACGTTGCCGACGGCCGCAATTATTTCCTCTGTTTCCGGGCGATGATCGAAGCTCAGGTCGTATTCATGAACCTGCATGCTTCCCTTCGTCTTGGGACAGAATTTGCAGGCCAGAGTGCAGCGGTCAGTAATGCTCAGATAACAGCGGTCTTCAATAGTGTAGGCAATTGTTTGTTTCATAAATGCGTGGAACGACTTTTTTATGCTTCCAGTGATTTGGGCGGTGATGAAAAAACAATACTCTCAAGGTGGTCACCGAGCATGATAACAACGCCGCTGCTGCGGTGAATATGATCGCTGGAGTAGGCAAAGCGGAATTTTCGTCGCAGGCAGCGCCGCTGGTCAGGGCCACGTGTTAACCCAAGTCCCGACAGGTGTACACTGTCGTCAAGTAGCTGGAAGTCCTGTTCTCTGCACGCCCTGCTTGAATGCATCACAGCCAGCTCGCGGACGGTAAGATTTCTGTACCAGATGAAAATGATCAGTAGCATGAAAGCCAGTCCAAGTATTTCACTCATTCGCGTTTCTGATAATTATGTGCGGAAAAGCCGTATCAGGCATCCATGTCAGGGATGACCATGCTTTCAAGGAGCTGAATGCTGTCTTTCAGTTTAAGTTTGCGTTTTTTCATGCGCCGCAGACGCAGCTGGTCAACGTAGGAATTTTGCAGCATCAGATCAATGGCATGGTCAAGGTCGCTGTGTTCGATCCTCAATTCGATGAGATCATAGCGTGCTTGCTGTATTTCTTCTTCGTTCAGACTCATAGAAGCTCGGTGCAGTTTCAGGAAAATGAAACCAGGAAGTCCCCTGGGTGGGGTAGATCATAGCACTCTTAGCAGCAAGTCGCTTTTACTCTCTTTACTGCTCCACTCTTTCTTTTTTACTGGCGAAAGATGGTCGTGAGATGACTCTGTAGCGAATAAATCCCGTTGATATTTGTTTGATGAGTCTGAGCAGTCTGGTGCACAACCAGCCGTTCAGGGCCTATGCTGAATCTGAAACCCGTTTCACTTAATATATTTGTTATTGAAATTGTTAATATCTTTATGGCCACAAATAAGGCTGCAGGTCTTAATCAGGGATTTCCCTGATTAGCTACAGATTTTTCCTATCTATTTTGAGGTCGTCGGTGACAAATGTTACATAACAGAAATATAAAAAGGCGAATAACATGGGTATTGAATTTAACGCGTTGATTTGATTACTAAACCCATCTTTGCCAAACAGGTTCAAGGCTGTCTGGTAATTTTGCCAGCCTGCCGAGTTCCACCCATTTACCCGGTTCATGAAAATCTGATCCCTGTGATGCGAGCAGACCATGTTTACGGGCAAACAGGGCGCTGCGGGCGTTATCATCTGGGGTATTTCGTCCGCAGATGACCTCGATACCTTCTCCGCCGGCCTCTTTGAATGCAGCAAGGACACGATTGAGCCAGCCGGCAGTCAGTTTATAACGTAGCGGGTGTGCGACAACTGCAATACCGCCTGCACCGGTTATCCATGTAACGGCATCTTCCATAGATGACCAGTCAACGCGGTAATACCCTGGCTTGTTACGCACCAGGAACCGCTGGAATACATCAGTGAAATCTTTAGCCACGCCAGCTTCAATTAAGTGGCGTGCGAAATGTGTGCGCGTGACATTTCCTTCTCCTGCCAGGCGTCGAGCATTTTCATAGGCGTTGTGGTAACCCGCCTTCGCCAGGCGTCTGCCCATTTCTATGGCCCGCTCCTCTCGCAGGTCTTTCAACATCTGGACTCCCTGTTTTAGTGGCGGATACTCAGGATCAATATCGAGTCCTACTATGTGCAGCAACTTTCCCTGCCAGGTAGCAGAAAGCTCTATGCCAGGAATCAGCCTGATATCATTTTCTTCTGCACAGCGATATGCCTCATCCAGCCCGGCAGTGGTATCATGATCAGTAAGTGCCAGGATATCGACCTCGTTGCCTGCGGCTCGAGCGACCACCTCTGCAGGCGGCAAGGTGCCATCCGATGCAGTCGAGTGGCAGTGAAGATCGGCGATTAAGTCAACGGGTTCCATAAATAGATATTTCTCTGGCAGCAATGAAAAAAGAGATTAAGAGCAACAGTATAAGGGATATTGATAGAATTAATGGCAGCTCAGCTTGCATTATTTCTCAGGAACCAGAAAGGAAACCGGTCATATGGCTGATTTATCGTTAGATGGTGTTTCTGTAGCAGGCGTTTCACGCTGTCATTTGCGCCGGTCGCCACGTGCAAAACGAATTCGTATTGAACTCAGGCCTGATCGCTCTTTATTGATAGTTGTTCCCAGCCGGACACGAGAAGATCAGTGGCTGGCTTTTGTGCTCAGTAAAAGGCATTGGATAGAACGGAATCTGCAAAAAAACGCAGTACTGCAGCGGCACGGAGAACAGATTGATAAGCCCGGGTTCCCAGCTAGTATTGACCTGCTTTGCACGCAGCGGCGGTATCATATAAGCCGACATGCAGGGACTCAGAACAGGCGCATAGTGGTTGCTGAAACACTCAAGCTGGTTTGTAAAAATCCATCGGAAAAACAGCTGTTTCAGAACCTGCGGTGCTGGTTGGTAACGCAGGCACGCGAAGAATTCTCGGTACGGCTGGATGGGATTTCTAAAACCACTGGACTAGAGTGGAACAGGCTTTCAATACGTGGTCAGAAAACACGCTGGGGATCCTGCTCAATACAGGGAAATATCAGCCTTAATTTCAAAATGCTATTTTTGCCTTCTTATCTGGTTGATCATGTGTTATTGCATGAGTTGGTTCATACTCGGGAAATGAATCATTCCGATCGCTTCTGGGCACTAATGAAAAAATTTGACCCGAAATGTGACCAGCATAGGGCAGAATTGAGAACGGCGGGACAGCTGTTGCCGGGGTGGGTAGAGAAAGTTTGAAAATTGGAAAGTTCCATGTTCCAGGACAAAAGACAAAAGAAAAACCCTCTATACATCCTTAGTCCTTAGAGATCATTT
Organism: Arenicellales bacterium; assembly: GCA_048550195.1. Lineage (GTDB taxonomy): Bacteria > Pseudomonadota > Gammaproteobacteria > BMS3Bbin11 > BMS3Bbin11 > BMS3Bbin11. The sequence continues at coordinate 45,707 of JBLYYR010000051.1, read as the reverse complement.
TTAACAGAGTATATCCTTACAATATGATTAATATTGAAGATCTTAAGCAGTACCTTCGTGACTTTGCCGAAGCACGCGACTGGGAAAAGTTCCATTCACCAAAGAACCTGGTGATGGCCATGAATGTCGAAATGGCAGAATTGATGGAGCATTTTGAATGGATGACTGAGCAGCAAAGTCTAAACCTCAATGCTGACACCAGGGAGGAGGTGGCGCTGGAGATGGCCGACGTCATGATTTATCTGGTGCGCATGGCTGATCGCTGTGGTGTTGATCTGGATGATGCGGTAAAGCGCAAGCTGATGATTAATGCACAGAAATATCCATCGATAGAAGTTGAGCGAAGGCTTAAGGAGGAAAAGTGAGTCTCATAAAGGTTGGTGATGCCCCGGTTCAATGGAACATTGATTTGTTTTCATTTAAATAGGAATATACAAAATTACTCCGCTGAATAGATTTCAAACTATGCGGCGGTAATCCAAAGAGGGTATTAACTTGTTATCTACGCACCTACAGTTTCAAAAAGGCCGGCTATCATTACTGATTTTCGGCATACTTCTTGTCCTTCTTGCCCCCGCTGCTAACGCGATTACAAAACATCTATCCATGATAGGTGAGAATGGTCAGCCCCTAAAAAGTACACTTATTACTATTACCTCACCTGATGGGTCAAAAACGCAAAGGGTCACTGATGACAAAGGCATTCTGGAGCATAACTTCAAAAAAGGTGGAGTCTATACCCTGTCTGATTCGTCAGGGTACACCATAAAAACAGTATCTGTAGCCAGTTCAGGTATGAGCAAGCCCGTAATGATAGGTGTTGCAGCGGGTGCCGCAGCAGTAATACTGCTTGCAGTCGGTAGCTCAGGTGGCGATGACACGAGTGATCCTGCTACTGGTGACCCGGGAACAGGTGAACCGGGAACAGGCGACCCGGGTGATGGCGGTGGAGATGAAGGCTCATTAGGAGGCACTTATAATGTCACCGCAACGGTGGCGAATAACCCGGGAGATTTGCCTGTACTAATAAGTAGCCTTGTACTGCAGCTGGAGGTTATTGGAACTGAACTAACAATTCTTCAGACCTCCAATAATCCCAATTTTCCTGCTCAACTTTCCGGTACTATCGTTGGCGAGTCATTCACGGCGAGCTCAAATGGTTCTTATGATGGTACTCCTACGCTATTTCAGTTGGCCGGGTCTATTTCTGTTTCGACAAATTTAAGTTTTTTGATCAATATTGGCTCGGACGGAACTCTGGAAGGCGGCCAGGCGATCACCTACAACGCCACTGGAATCAAATAGAAATTTCTGCTGGACCATCCTGCAGTAAGTTCAGAGTACAGGAAACAACAGCATCAAGCTGAAAAAAGCTCTCGCGATGACGAATAAATCAGAGGTTTTATAGAATATGGGTTTTCATTTACGCCACCTGTGGTTTATGAATGAATATTTTGTTGAATAGATTCAATTATTTTTCACCATCGCGAAGTCCTGCTCGACGTATATTAGTACTCCTTCTATTACTGGCAGCTGAGCCCCTGTATGCAGGGATGAATTTGCACGATGCGATCAGGTCAGCCTTCAATGGCAACTATGAATATCTGCAGGTGCTGGACAGGGTAAAAAAGTCTGACATGACACTGGATGTCGCACGTTCTGTTTTCCGTACACATTTTAATGCTTCAGTTAGATCAGATACGGTGGTTGGTGCTGAGATTGGTCAGCAGTACAGAATGTCACTAAGCCGCAAGCTGGGTGATGGTTCACGGGTCGAAGCCGGAGTATATGCCTCACAGTTTGATACCAGTGCACTAAGTGAATTTAGAGTGCAGTACACCCGGCCCCTGTTTTCTGATCCGGAGCGAAGTGGTGTCTTGACTCTAAACAAAGCAGAGAGTGACAGAAAACACAGCCAGCGTGTTAGTGAGGTTGGTGCAGAAGAACTGACAGCAAGAATCATACAGGCCTGGTATCGGGCTTACCTGGCAGAACAGGGGATAGCTGTACAACAGACAGCACTGGAAGCGGCAGATACGCTGGTTGCCGCTGTTAAGGCCAGATATGCAAATGACCTGGCTTCAAGCTTTGATGTTGAACAGGCAGAGTTAAATGCATCCCATTCCAGGCAGGCAGTGAATGACACAGAGGCCTCGCTGCAAAATGATCTGGACAAACTCAAGGTACTGCTTGGTCTGAACCCTGAAGATGAAGTGGATTTTGATTTTTCCCTGCTGGAAGGTCAGCAGGCATCAGCTCAGCAAGAGGAGGTTGAGGTGCTGCAAAAAATGGCTATGGACCATCGGCTGGAAATTGTTGCGATGAAGGAAAGCCGTGATTACGCACTGCAGAGAATGAACATCATTAACAGGCGGGTAGGCCCCCCGGTTGACTTGAGCATCCACTATGCACTGGTCGGGCAGGGTGAGTCACTGGATGAAACCTTTGGGGTGGATGATCAGCGCATCGGCCTGGGCCTGAATGTGTCAACAGATTTTGCGCTGGCCACAGAAAAAAACCAGGCAAGACTTGCTGTGCTTGAATATGAGCAGGCAGTGAGAAGTTACAGGCATTTTACTGCTACGGTTAAAACAGAAATCCGCAGTGTTGTTCGACAGATGGGGCGTTACGAAGAGAAGTCATTGCTGGCACAAAAGACGGCAGAGCTGGGAGAAAAACGGTTCGTGCTGGCAAAAAGGAGATATGATGACGGGCAGATCGATGTAATCGAACTACTTGAAAGCCAGCGTGATCTGGCCCGGCTAAGGCAATCCAGTTTGACGGCATTTATTGATTTACAACTGGCACGGCTGAATCTTGACCTGATAAGTGGTCAATTGAGAGATAAATGGCAATTACCGCAAGCAAATCAAATGTAATTAAAGGGGGCGTCGCCCTGCTCGTGGCCTACACAGTTCTTTCCTTTCTAAGTTCTGGAAAAGAAGGCATCGAAAGCGCTGTGTTCCAGGACCCAGTCGTTGCCAGAGCAGATCAGGGTTCATTTGATATTTCTATTATCGAGTCAGGCATTCTTGAAGCGCGACGCTCTGTGACCCTCGCTTCGGCTCTTCCCAGTAACAGGGCGAAGATTATTTTTCTCAGGCAGGAAGGCGCTACCGTTAAACCCGGTGAGGTCATCGTCAAGTTTGATAAGGCCCCGTTTGTTGAAGATATTGAAAAGCTGAACGCAGAGATAAGCGATGCCAGTGCAGCGCTGGCGCAGGCTGAAGAAGAACTCCAGCTAACCATCCAGCAGGGCAGGGCAAGTAGCGAAAGTATGCTGCACAATGTCGAAGTGGCTCAACTCAAACACAGGAATCTGGAACAGGCCGAGCTGCCTTTGCGCCTGACAAAATCAAAAAATGATCTGCAGGCAGCTGAACAAAAATACAGGCTGGCAAAGAAAAAAGCCAAATCTGCGAAAGATCTGTTTGAGCAAGGTTTTACAAAACGCCGTGAATACGAGCAGGCAAAGGCAGCGATTAGTGAGTCCGCCGCTGAACTGGATCTGGCAAAACAGCAGGATAAACTGCTGCGTGAAATGATAGCACCCGGTGAGATTCGGCAGTCAGAACTCAAGTTGGCAGAACTTGAGCGTAAGGTTTCTGAGCAGAAGAAGGTTAATCAGCATAAATTAGCCCTGAAAAACACGGCAATGATGCGCTTAAATCATCATTACGATGCACTGAAAAAGTCACTGCTGTCAGCAAAAGCATTGCTGGATAAAACAATTATAAAAGCACCAGTACCAGGTTTTGTCGTCTATAGAAAGGTCTCGGTACAGGGTGAAATACGCAAGGTGCAGGTAGGTGACTCCGTCTGGCAGCACAATGGTTTCATTGTCCTGCCTGATATGTCTGAAATTATTACCGACCTGAAGGTTCGTGAAACAGATATTGCCCAGCTCGAAGTAGGACAGGCTGCATTGGTTCGTCCTCAGGCTTATCCCAACCTGTTATTGAACGGGCGAGTGGAAACTATTGGCACACTGGCAACCGGCAAGAATGAAGAAATGCCAAGGTTTCTGGTTCGTGTGGCAATCAATGGTATTGACCCAAAACTTCGCCCGGGTATGACAGTACGTGCCAGAATCCAGGCAGACCATCTGGAAGATGTTGTGCGTGTACCGGTAGAGGCCGTGTTTTATTCGGGCGACCAGACAGTGAGCTTTTTGTGGAAAATGAATAAGGCTGAAGCGATTGACATTGAAACCGGCCCCAGTGATGGCAATTTTGTTGTGGTAACCAAAGGGCTGTCGGGCGGAGAAAAATTGCTTTTGCATGATCCACGAAAAGTACTGGTGAATGAGCCAAGCTCGTGATCCGGACTCGATCCTTAGTTAAAAGTTACCAGTTGCCGGGGCAGCAGGTTCCTGTCCTGAAAAAAGTTTCACTGGAGGTCACTGATGGGGAATTTGTAGCTATTATGGGACCCTCTGGTACCGGTAAATCGACCTTGCTTAATATTCTTGGTTGTCTGGACATCGCAGACACCGGCAGTTTCATTCTCGATCAGGAAACGATATCGAAAATGGATGACAGGGCATTGGCTGATATCAGAAACCGCAAACTGGGTTTTGTCTTTCAGGCTACAAGCTTTATTGATTATCTTGATCTGCCTGATAATGTTGCCATGCCGGGTTTTTATTCAGGTATGTCCCGTGCCGACAGCCGGCAGAGGGCCATTGATCTGCTTGAACAAGTCGGCCTTGGGCATCGCCTGTCACACCTTCCCAGACAGTTGTCTGGCGGCGAAAGCCAGCGTGTGGCGATCGCCCGTGCCCTGTTTAACCGCCCTCGCTTATTGCTGGCGGATGAGCCAACAGGTAATCTCGATAGTCACAATTCCACTGAAATCGTTAACATGTTAAGGGACTTGAACGCTCAAGGCTTAACGATAGTCCTGATCACGCATGACGAAGCCGTGGCTAAGGCGGCGGATAGAACTTTCATCATGGAAGACGGTGCCCTGAGTCATGCTAGCCACTAAGCCGGGACTCTTCAGCTATATACTTCCTGCCTACAAATTGTGGCAGGTAAAGCGCCTGCAGGCACTGCTGAGTATCGCAGGTATAGCTATTGGTGTAATGGGCTTTGTCGTTGTTGTTGCCATGGGCCAGGGTGCTCGCGAGGAATTTTCCCGAGCAGTTGGCGTATTAGGTACCAGTACAGTGATTGTTAACAGCACCTCGGCAGATGGTCTTCCACAACTGAACTCGCAGATGCTGACCACTATGAAGAAGCTGATGGGGCATGAGTTGTCGGCAATGGCACCGGTTAAACAAACATATCGAACCACCTATATGCAGCGTAAGTCACAACGAATAAGAATTGTAGGAACCAGCAACGCCTATCGTGATGTATTTTCGCTGGCATTGGCTAACGGCAGATTTCTGGCACCTTATGATTTACGGCACCGTAAGCGGGTAGCGGTGCTTGGTCATCAGGCGGCGATGGCCTTGTTTGCCACCACCCAGGCAAACGGGCAGCTGTTTCGGCTGGGCCGGGAGTGGTTTACAGTGATCGGTGTGCTGGCGACAGGTAGATCGCCGATAATGAAATTGTCAGGTTATCAGACGCCTGATACGAGCCGTACAATTTATGTCCCATTGACAGTTATGACGCCAAAAGCAGTGGATGATCTGCAGTTCAGCAAGCTGTTGCTTAAGTTTGCTGATGATCAGCGCATCCCTGCCGCCATCCCATTATTGCAGCGTATTTTCGGTGCCAGTTTCAGTCAACAGAAACTGGAACTGATCATTCCTTATCAACTGCTAATAAAAAAGAAGCAGTTTCAGAATATGCTCGAACTTTTTCTGCTGGGTATATCCAGTATCATACTTACTGTAGGCATAGCCGGTGTGTTGAATGTGATGCTGGTCAGCATCAATACCCGGCGCAGTGAGATTGGCCTGCGCAGAGCCGTCGGCGCAACACGAAATGATATCTTGCAGCAGTTCATGGTTGAAGGTCTTATGCTCGCCCTTGTTGGTGGAACAGCTGGCCTGCTGGCCGGTTGGGGGCTGGGTGTCATCGTCTCCAGCTGGTTTGATCTGCCAGTATTATTCGATAGTCAAACAGTGCTTACAGGTTTTGCTATTGCACTGCTTGCCGGGGTGCTATCAGCGACCTATCCTGCAATCAAGGCAGCAGGCTTGCACCCTGTAGAAGCTTTGCGGTCTTAAAAAGAGCTGTTTTACGTATTAGGTTTTATGATTTACGTAATACATAAAACGTAAACCTTAACACGAATTTTTAATTTACCGTCTGGTCATCTGACTGCCAGCCATCGAGTGCTGACTGTTCCAGCAATTCAATCAGGCGATCGACACGGATATTCAGGTCAGGTGCTTCCAGCAGGCTTTGTTTTTCCCGCGAGCTGAACGGGCAGTGCATCGAAAGTACGGTCACCAGCTCGGACATGCCGGCTTCCAGTATCGGCTCAAGCCGTGCATTTTCTTCCAGCAGTGAAAGGTATAATGAGGCGGCATTTAAAAGTCGTTGTCGTTTGCTGTTTTCAGTCTCATCCAGGATGATATTTCCGGAAGGCAAATAATTTACTTCAGATGTTCGGTAGGAGAGACCGTTATCATGCTCCTTGATTGTCTCAAAGCGACACAGACCACGTAGCGTGACCAGCATACGGCCATCACTGGTATCTTCATGGTGTGAGATTTTTCCAGCACAGCCGGTTGAAAATACAGCCGGGTTTTGCAAGTGAGCCTGTTCCAGTTCTGGCTGAATCATGCCAATAATGCCATCGCCTGCAAGTGCATCTCTGAACATGTCGAGATAACGCTGTTCAAATATGTGTAATGGCAGTAGCCCGCCAGGTAACAACAGTACACCGGTAAGCGGGAAAATCGGTATGTTTTTTGGTAGCCTGATTTCTTGCATAATTAGACTCTGTCGAACAATTCTGAATTCAATGTTCTGCATACAATTCTAGCAGACAGATTGTCATTACTGGCCAAATGTTTTAAATAATGGGTGTGGAGAAAAAATGGTCGAGGAACTAATAATTGAAACGCCGGGACAGGGCCTGCTCGATATTACCAGTCAGATTAGAGACTTTGTCACGATTTCTGGATTCGAGCATGGGCTTTGTACTGTTTTTGTCAGCCATACCTCGGCCAGCCTGATCATCCAGGAAAATGCTGACCCGTCAGCGCGGCGAGATCTGGAAAACTGGCTGAACCGACTGGTACCGGAAAATGATGGCCTGTATACACATACTACCGAAGGGCCGGATGACATGCCTGCCCATATCAAAGCCATCCTCACCAGCACATCACTGGGCATTCCCATCATCAGCGGCAGGTTGGGACTGGGCTGCTGGCAAGGACTTTACTTGTGGGAACACCGCAGAAGAGGGCATCGACGACGCTTGCTGATACATGTTGGACCTTGACCAGTATTCGGTCACCCCGGGTCAGGCCTATATTGTTCCTGATAGTAGAAGCAACTGGTATCTGGCCCCCGCTTATCATTTCTTATCCGGTTTTATTGCCTGATAGACAACAACCAGAAAAATAATACCACCAATAATTGAGATTAATCCTCCCAGCCCCATTAAACCCATTCCAGCAATCTGTTCAAACTTTTCCAGGCCCTGTTCTGCACCGGCCGTTTTACGTTGCACGCCATACCCGCCCGACCATGCCAGGCCAATGATGTGCAGCAGCTGGCCAATGCCGTAGATTCCAGGTTGCCATCGTGCTGCACGTCCGCTGACTTTTCTGAAGCCCAGCTGTGGAAGAAGGTGATAGGCCATACCCATGAAGGCAAGTGTTACACCAACGATAGAGCCATGATAATGGGCGGTGACCCTTACGTCGCTGCCACTGATCATGAAGCCGATAATACCACCCACGCCAAATAGCAGAATTGAAAAAATCAGTGCGCTGCGCTCAATTTCAAAGCCAGGGACAGGTCGCCATCTTTCTACGATGGCGAGCGTGGTTGCCAGGCCAATGGGAACAGCTGCAATTGCACCGCCGTACTTCATTAGCTGAATAAACCAGAACATATGGTCACCGGAGCTGACATCAAATGATACATAAATGATGGGTACCATTAATACCGGCAACAAACCCATGACAAATAATATAAGCACTACACGGGGTGTTAGTCTGAGGAAGGCACCACTGACCGTAGCTAGCCATAACCAGGCAACCAGCATCAACTGGGTATGGCTAAATTGCAGTATATGGCCACTGCCCCAGAACAGTCGGTCGTAATAAGCCTCGCCTTTGAAGTCGTCGTTGATACCAAGATAAGACAACATGAGCGCAGCTAAGGCGAATAAGGAGGCGACAACAGCGACAAACAGACCAAAGCGTAAGACTTCGCCTCCGTTATTGTTTCGTGCTGCCAATGTAGTCATAAGCATGCGCAGTACCAGCAGGCCGTAGCCGAGCCCAAATAAACCGAGGCCGGTAAAAAATACTGTGCTCTGTAATACCGGCACATAATTGCTCATTAACGGGTGGCTTTCACCGGTAAAAGGGGAGATTGTTATGATCAGGGTTCCTGCACTGGCCATCAGTAAAGCGACCCATCCACACTGCAGGCATTTATTCGTACTATTGTAGCTCCATAAAACACCAGAGAATGCCAGGAACCAGACCAGTACAGTCAGGTCAACATGGACCACCAGGGCGGTACGGAAAAAATCTACCCAGGGGATGATGTCCTGAAAGAAAGGGGTACGGGAGAGAACAATCAGGATGGTAAACAGACCACCGATGACCAGTGCCGCCAGACCAAGGAATAACCAGCCGGCCGTCATCCGCCGGGCATCGTTATCGGGTGCAGGTAACGTGAACTGTTGCGTTAGCAGGGAGAATTGGTTGGGCAGCATGGTGGGTTTACTAAAACTATTTTGTTAGTAGGGCTTGCTTAAGGTGGCAGAGTCACAAATGTTGACGATATTGTAATGGCATTCAAGCTTCAATGCATCTGCTGATACCTTAAAGACAACGACCCAATACCGTTGTTTGACCTATATCATTGTTTTATGATTAAACACAGGATAGAGTTCGTGAAATATATTAACCACATGACCACGAAATAGAGTGGTTGAATAATTCTTATGAATACAACAGAACTATCTCCCGCCAAGAACACCGTTAATCTTTACACAGAGCAGCCTGTATCTGTTCCAGCTGCTGAGGAAAAAGATCTCACCAATAATTTTTATCTGATAGGCGGCGTCATCAACATCGTAATGATATCTGCGTATTTTATCTGGGCTTTCAGGGCGTGGAAAAAGGCAGATAAGCGGAAAGGGCGTAACGATACCGTTTAGTTAGTCCCAGGAAAAATACTTTCGTATTTTATTATACTGCGAGGCGATGGTAGACGGCTGGTGTGGCTGTGAAAAAGTAGCTACCAGTCGACCATAAGGGTCTACCAGAAATATTGCACTGGTGTGTGAGACGTTGTATTCGCCAGCAGAGGTTTCCGGGTCTTTGACATAACCAGAACCAAATTGTCGGGCTACTTTGTCGATTTTTGCCTTGTCTGCTCCTGTACCGATAAAGTCTTTATTGAATTTCGTAATATAACCCGCGATTTTTTCGATGCTATCACGATCTGGGTCTACCGAGATAAAGACCACCTGCATGTCATCAGGGATTTCACCTGTTTCCTCTACCAGTAAACCATGAACCGAATTCAGAACATTCAATGTTGTAGGGCAGATATGGGGGCAGGAAGTGAAACCAAAAAACACAAAACTCCATTTATCCAGAAGGTTTTTCTCGTTGAACACTGTATTGTTGTGGTCTGTCAGTTCGAATGGTTGAAGTAGTTTAAAGTCCGGACGAAGTACGCCCGCCAGTTCTGCTGGTGGCGGTGATGGTTTCGTCAGAAAATAAGCAGCAACCATGGTAATCAAAAAAAATCCAAATATAACAATTGTGCCAATAGGTATTTTTTTGCTGGTCATGATTTGTCCTGTTTCTTATAAAGTGTTGCTCTGATGCTTACTGCGTAACCACGTGATCGTACTTGATGATATGCTCATTGATCATTCCTGGTTTTATTAGCTCCAGATAACCATCAGCCGGTCTGATCGTGCAGGGAGCCAGCGAGCCGCATTCGAAAATGATTTTATCCTGAATGTAACCAAACCGTTCAAACTGTACGGTTGCTTTTTCATCTAAATAGCCAAAGGTGTCCCTGACGAAAGAACTGGAATTTAGCTGTTTACGGATTTTTTTGAAAATTTCTGGGATAACGGCCTCATCAACAGTGGAGCCATAAGGCAGCGGAATATGCAGCAATGCAACCCATTGCTGACCTTCGTCTGCATACAGTTTCATATAGACATTATGATGGAGTGTTCTTGACGGGCTGCCATTGTTGCCTGCGCGAGCATAATAACCATTAAAGATGCTCGTGTTATCTGTTGCCTGCAGTGCATGGGAAATCCCAGGGAATACGGTCAGTACAGTTAATAAGCCGGTAAACAAAATTTTTAGTAAAGGGTTTCTCATTGGGTAAATGCTCGTTCAAATAGTTTTAATAGTCGTGATAAGTCTGTTTAGCCAGAGAACCTCACCCTGTCTTGGTCAAGAAAGCATTTTTTGCGTTACGTATCATCGTTTTCAGTGTTGATTCGCTAACCGTTTGATGATTTATCAAGTGTGCCAGACCGTGTAAACGTGAATCATGTGTCCCAAAATGTAGCTGGAACCAGTCGTTCAGTTTTTGGGTGAATTTCTCCGCGTCCAGTTCAGTAGCATTTTCAAATTCAATGGTAATGTCACGAATTTCATCAAGCAGGCGTTCGTGATCAGCCTGATGTTCCTTGAAATGATCATAATTGTGCTTTTCCATCATCTGCTCTTCCAGTGCAAAATGAGCCGATATACTTCCATAAATATCACCCAGGCTATCTAGCACATCGTCCTTATCTGCCCTGTCATCAATCAATGCAAAGATCGAATTGATCTCGTTTATGAGCTCCTGGTGTTCGAAATCGACGCCCGGTACACCGGTGCAAAACTCTTCTCGCCATTCAATTAATGCCATCAACAGGTTCCTGTGTAAGATTAAGACCGCTCTACACGATCCGTTTTGTATTATATTGTAATCGTCTTAAATGATACTGCTGATTATATCTTGCAGGATATCGTTATATCCCCTTCAAGCAGTATTTGTACTGGTCAGTGGCTTTGCAGGATATAATTATTGCGTGTCGCTATCTATGATGCAGGTCAAGTAGCCGTTATTTATTCGGTAGTTAGTGGATATTGACAATATTCGTGTTAGAGTTTTGACGTTATTTTTGATGTAGATTGAGGACATTTGACATAGATCAAGTAATATCACACTCTGTGTGTAGTAATCTGAACAACTGAATGAGCCATTTGACGCAGTAAAGGGCGTCATTTGGTCTGTATAGGCCTATTTCATAGGCTGCGGGAGAGGTTATTGTAGAAATACTACAGTTAGTGGCCACTAAAACATAAAAAAACCAGGAGACTTAACTTATGTCCGAGGAAGATATCCCTAAACCAGAGAAAATCCCATTTTTTCAGAGGATGCTCGATAACCCATTCCTGTTACTGTTCATCGGTATCGCCATGCCCACAGTTTTCTATATATTGTGGGGAGTCATGGAAATCGCCACTATACCTGTCGCACCTTAAGGAGAATATCAATGACTTCATTTTTACCCCCTTCAGAGCGGATCTGGTGGAATGTCCCGGTTGGTAAAGAGGAGATTGTGTGGATAGGCATTGCACTGGTGTGGTGTTTAATCATGTTTTTCATGATGCCTTACTGGCATATCTACGGTAAACAAAACCTTTCTAACGAAGCCTATCAGACGACACCGGCAAAATTTCAGGCCAGGGTCGATGAAATGGTCGAGAAATACAAGGTCGGTGAGGAAGCCGGCATTCCTATTGTACGTCCACCGGCTGGCAGCGATATTTATATGCTGGGCAGGTTATGGCAGTGGTATCCAATTTTCGAACTGGAAAAGGATCAGTCCTATCGTGTGCATCTTTCATCGATGGACTGGAACCATGGTTTTTCTTTACAGCCTGTAAATATTAACCTGCAAATTATTCCTGGCTATGAAATGGTTGTCACCATGACCCCTGATCAGGCAGGTGATTTTGCTGTTGTTTGTAACGAATATTGCGGCATCGGCCACCATACCATGCTTGGCAAAATCATTGTGACGGAGAATTAAAATGGCAAAATTCAGGGTTTGCCCGGATACGGGTTTCTTTTTTGACAAGTCTGCTGAAAGCCTGATGAAGGCGAATGCCGTGGCGGGTGCTGTAGCACTGCTGGTTGCCGGAATAATGGCACTGGGTGTCGTTTTGACTCGCTGGCAGGAAGTACATTTGCTGCCAGCAGATATGTTCTACCAGGTACTGACTTCGCATGGTATTAATGCGCTGATCTTCTGGATTATTTTCTTTGAAATTGCGATCCTGTATTTTGCCTCGTCGACGCTGTTGCGTACGCGACTGGCTGCGCCACGGTGGGCCTGGACAGGGTTTGTGCTGATGCTTGTCGGTGCAGTGATGAACAACGTCGCAGTGATGCAGGGCAATTCAAGCGTAATGATGACCTCCTATGTACCGATGCAGGCAGAGCCCCACTTCTATCTGGGCTTAATCCTGTTTGCCGTGGGTGCATTAATCGGCTGTTTCGTCTTTCTTGGCACATTGGTTATCGCCAAAGAGGATAAAACCTATGATGGCTCTATTCCGCTGGTAACCTTTGGTGCGCTGACAGCGGCCATTATTGCTGTTTTCACCATTGCCAGTGGTGCAATCATTCTGGTACCGACTTTCCTCTGGTCTATCGGTTATATCAATCATATTGATGCAGAAATGTACCGTGTTATCTGGTGGGGTATGGGTCACTCTTCTCAGCAGATTAACGTCGCCGCTCACGTTTCTGTCTGGTATCTGATCACCGGCGTTTTATTCGGTGCCCGTCCGATGTCAGAGAAAGTCAGCCGCAGTGCGTTCCTGCTTTATATCTTCTTCCTGCAGTTAGCCAGTGCTCACCACATTCTGGTTGATCCAGGCATAAGCTCTGAGTGGAAAGTATTTAACACCAGTTATGCGATGTATCTTGCCGTATTGGCCAGTATGATCCACGGTCTGACTGTTCCGGGTGCGATGGAAGTTGCGCAACGAGGCAAAGGTTATACCAAGGGTCTGTTTGAGTGGTTACGCAAAGCACCATGGGGCAATCCGGTCTTCTCTGGTTTCTTCATATCGCTGGTTACCTTTGGTTTCATTGGCGGTATAACCGGCGTAGTTATGGGTACTGAGCAGATTAACCTGATCATTCATAACACCATTTATGTACCGGCTCATTTCCACGCTACCGTAGTGACAGGTACTACGCTGACATTTATGGCTTTGACCTACCTTTTACTTCCACTGTTATTCAGACGTGCAATGATTCTGCCCTGGGTGGCTAAAATGCAGCCTTATGTATTCGGTGGCGGCATGACGATGATGATTCTGTTCATGCTGGGTGCAGGTACTCTTGGTGTATCACGCCGTCACTGGGACATGGATTTTACCGGCGCTGCATTAAGCTTTGAATATCCAGGCACGGCCTACCTGATGATGGCGGTGGGTGCTATCGGTGGTGTACTGGGTGTTGTCGGTGGTGCGATGTATCTGATCGTTACTGTAGGTACTTTACTATTCGGTAAGAAGCTGGCTCCAGAGGCTGGTTTCCTGCAGAGCTTTGGTGTGCCATTGGCGGCAAATGCCTATACCATTGATCAACCTGAGCGTTTACCAATGGCTCCACCAGTGGTAGAGCAACACGGTTCTGCTGGTTTTGAAGCCCCGGGAACATTTGTTCTTGCGATGGCGCTACTGGTGTGTTTTGTTGTTTACTACTTTATCAACTGGGACTATCTGGCATCTGTCTGGCCGCTTAGTTAGTATTGTAAGCTTGTTGAAAAACGTGGGATGAGCGAAGCTTGTCCCGCGTTTTTTTTCGCCAGTAAATAATGCTGGTAATTTGCGGCTGAAACTACCGACAGGATTTAAACTTCCTAAAGACGGCGTAAGCCGTTCGCATTACTGTATTATGAGAAGCCGTTAATGGATATGTTCAAACAAATATCAAATCTCTTAAAACTGCGTATTGGCGTTATCATGATGCTCACAGCACTGGTTGCCATGGTCGTCACGCCGGGACCGGCGCTTGATAGTATGCAGATTCTGGTGCTGGCGTTTGCTGTACTTATCTCTGCAGGTAGCGCGGGTGCGTTTAACCAGTACTTTGAGGTTGACCTCGACAGTGTGATGCAACGCACAAAAGACCGACCGTTTGTAACCGGTCGCTTCCATAAAAGTCCGTTGTGGATATTGTTTATATTGTCGCTATTGGGCGCAGGTGTGGGTTCCGCAGCTATATTTTTAAGCACTGCGGCTGCATCTTATATCTTTTTAGGTGCTTTCTTTTATGCCATCATCTACACGGTATGGCTGAAGCGCCGCACCTGGATGAATATAGTTATTGGCGGTGCATCAGGCAGTTTTGCTGTGCTTGCAGGTGCCGCTGCTGTAGATCCGGTTTTGAGCCCGGTGCCTGTTTTGTTGGCACTCGTCCTGTTTTTCTGGACACCTTCACATTTCTGGAGTCTGGCCATTGCCAAGCATCAGGATTATGCCAAAGCCGGCATACCCATGTTACCGGTTGTGATCGGGGACAAGTCGACTGCGATTGTGGTGATGGGCAATACTCTGATCCTGGTTGGTATTTCTATACTGCCATATTATTATGGTTTGAACTGGATTTATCTTACAGGCGCTGTCATCGGGGGGGGGTATTTTATTTATCAAAATTATAAAATGATCCTCGATCCTTCGCCAGAGGTTGCAATGAAGAGCTTTTTTGCCTCACTGGTACAGTTGGTGCTGCTTCTCGTTGGCGCTCTTCTTGACGTCTATTTTCTCGCTTAACTGCCAGTTAGACCCACAATAGATTTATTATGCGATATACCATTATATTAAGCTGTCTTTTGCTGCTTATAATCCCATTCCGTGTTGCTGGGGTAGATTTTCTTTCTGCGGAAGTACCAATTAATAAAGAGGTCAAACAGGAATTCGATTACGATACGGCACTAAAAACCAGTCAGTCAGCAATTGGCCAACAGCTAGCTAACCATGCCTTTATCAATGCTGAAGGCAAGCCGGTAACACTGGATGACTTTCGTGGCAAACCGCTGGTATTGAGCATGGTTTACACCAGTTGTTATCAGATATGCCCGATGACCACCCGGCACCTGTCTAAAGTGGTGGAGAAGGCACGCGATGCATTGGGCGAAGATAGTTTCTCTGTTGCAGTTATTGGTTTTGATACCAGCGTTGATACACCTGATGCGATGCAATATTTTGCTAATAAACAGGGCATCAGTAATAAAAAATGGAATCTGTTGAGTGTTGCTGAAGAAGATTTAGGCGCTTTATCAGAAGACCTGGGCTTTCTTTATTATCCGACAGCAAGTGGTTTTGACCACTTAATTCAGGCAACGGTTATTGATGCTGATGGCAAAGTCTACCGGCAGGTTTATGGACAGGTTTTTGATACACCACTACTGGTTGACCCGCTACTTGAACTGGTGCTGGGGAGACCCAAACCTGAGCAGTCATTTTTTTCAGGGTTGAGCGATAAAATTAAACTGTTTTGCACTACCTATGACCCACGTAGTGATGGATATTATTTTGACTATTCGTTTTTTGTAGAAATCTTTGTTGGCATTACCGTCATTTTCTTTATTGTGACTTTTATAGGCCGTGAATGGCGCAAGGGTAAAAAATCATCTGAAGGGTAATGTTCAGTACGATCATCAGGGTCATACCGGTTTGATATGGATCAACACGTTTATTAGGAAACGGTGATATAATTTTGGTCCCGTCTAATTTTGGAACATTTCTCAGTGTTAGTTAACCCTGTCAAGCGAGTCTATCTGGCTCTGGAGTCCTGGTTTAACCTTTCATTTGGTACCCAGTGGAATCCTTTGTATCATCTGGGCACCTTATCTTTTTTCCTGTTCTGGGTGATTCTGGTGACGGGAGTCTATCTGTTCATTCCCTTTCACGGTAGTCTGGATGGTGCCCACGCCTCAGTAGAATACATTACGCATGATCAGTGGTATGCCGCTGGCGTTATGCGCAGTCTGCACCGCTATGCATCTGACGCCGTCATCATTACGGTTTTGTTACACATGTTCAAAGAGTTTGCCTCTGGTCGTTATCGTGGCTTCCGCTGGTTCTCCTGGGTGACCGGTGTGCCAAACCTGTGGGTTATTATTACTCTAGGCATAACCGGTTACTGGCTGGTGTGGGATGAAATGGCGCAATATGTTGCGGTTGGTTCAGCCCGATTGCTGGATGCATTACCGTTATTTCCCAGCACCATGACACGCAATTTTGTCGCCGGTGAAATGACTGACCGTTTTTTTATTTTGATCGAATTTTTACATCTTCTGGGTCAGCCGTTGTTACTGGCATTTATGTTATGGCTGCACGTAAAACGTTTATCCAATGTTGAGATAAATCCTCCGCGTGGTCTCGCTATCGGTACCTTATTGGCTTTACTGGCGTTGTCCTTTGCAAAGCCGGCTGTTAGTCATGCTCCTGCCGACCTGAGCAGCATGCCGCAGGTGATAAATCTTGACTGGTTTTATCTTAATGTTTACCCGTTGCTTGACTACTGGACGGAAGGCCAGGTCTGGATTCTGACAATAAGCATAACGTGGTTTTTAATATTATTACCGTGGCTGCCACCGAAGAAGGAGGGCCCAAAAGCGGTGGTTGACCTTGATCATTGTAATGGTTGTGAGTTGTGTTTTGATGATTGCCCTTTTGATGCAATCTCGGTACAGGCACGAACTGATGGTGCAAAATTTGACAAGGAAGTGGTTGTCGACCCAGCATTGTGTGCCGCATGCGGGATTTGTGCAGGTTCCTGTCCTTCATCTAATCCCTTCCGCTCACGAAAAGAAGAACTGAAAACCGGAATAGATATGCCGCAGCTTTCGGTTGATAAAATGCGCTCACAAACCAATGAGGCAATAGCTGCTTTGCAGGGCGAAACAAAAGTACTGATTTATGGCTGTGGCCACGGATTAAATGTTAACCGCCTGGACAGTGATGATACAAAAGGCGTTCGCCTGCTCTGTAGCGGTATGCTGCCGCCAACACTGGTTGAATATGCTTTAAAAAACGGTGCCGATGGTATCATGGTAGCCGGCTGCCGGCATAATGACTGTTTCTACCGATTTGGCAACCGCTGGACCAAACTGCGTTTTGAAGGTAAACGTAAACCGATACTTCGAGGCCGTGCTGATCGTAGTCGTATCCGTGTACACGGTGGCGCAGAAACCGACAAGAATGAAATCGAAAATGATTTGAATGATTTTCGCGCTGAGCTGGTGAAATTGAAACAGCTCGAAGATACAGCCGACAGCGGTGTGACCGAGGATGCTGGTGGAGGAAATGGCTGATGCAGGGGGTGAATAACAAAGCGCTTCGGTATCTATTGCAGGCTATAAATTACACCATTTTTATGGCATTGGTATGGTATTTTTCCTTTCAGCCAGCAATTCGGATTATCGAAGATGACGAGGCGATTGTTACTATTGCCTTCGCACATGCCGGTGATTTGCGTGAGCCATGTCGCAAGATCAGCCAGGAAGAATTAATGAAGTTGCCTCCAAACATGCGCAAGCCTGATGATTGTCCCCGTGAAAGGTCGCCAGTTATTATTGAAGCTTTACTGGACGGTAAAGTAATCTTCAACGAATCAATGCAGCCGCCGGGTATATTTAAAGACGGCAGTATAAATATTTACTACAGCAGTAGAATCCCTGTCGGTAAACATCATTTGCAGATAAAAATGGATGACAGTGTTCGTGAACAGGGGTTCAATCATTCAATAGAGAAGGATGTAGACATTAAGCCTGCCCAAATCCTGCTGGTTGAGTTTGATCAACTGAAAGGATTTTCTGTTCAATAAGTACTAAATACTTACCGCAAAGGGCTACTCTTGTTCGTCCTGCGATTGCGGTTTTAGTTTATCCCATGCACGTCACACAGAAATTATCGTCTTAGTGTACAAAAATCCTGCAGTACTCTCTGCGGTTCCTCTTCCTGCAAATTTATTTTTTGGCTGGACTAGTTTGCGGTGTTGGTGAAGCTTGTTGGGGCTCGCCGACTATTCGATCGATAATTTCAAATGAGCCAACAGCCAGCACCATAATAATCACAAAAAAAATAACTGATCGATACTCAAGCCGTTTGCCATAGTAGGCTTCTATTTTGTTGAGTAGCCAGTCCGAAAACAGGTAGAGAAAAACAGCTGTAATTGTGAAGTAGAGGTATGCCATAAGTCGACCCTTTATTGACTATTTTATAGTTCAGGTTTGTAAATGTGAAAACCAAGTATGTAAATCAGTACACCGGTCACTGACACATAAAGCCACACGGGTAATGTCCAGCGTGCAATGCGTGGATGTTTGTTGAAATTGCCCAAAAGTGCATAGGTAACCGTTGCCAGGACCATCGGCACCATGACCGCGGCAAGGATAACGTGGGAAGCAAGCATGGTGAAATAAAACGGCCTGATACTCCCCTGACCCGTAAACGGCATGTATCCGACCTTGGCATGATAGGTCAGGTATGAAATCAGGAATACTGTCGAGATTAAAAATGCCGACATCATGCACAGACGATGCGCGCTACGATTTTGAGATCGAATAAAGTAATAACCCGTTCCCAGCAAAATAGCAGATAAAGTATTAAGTATTGCCTGGAAATGAGGGAGATAGGGGATGATTTCGTTGAGGGTCACGTCGATAAGACCTTTCTAGCGGCTAAGAATTGTGCGGGATTATACTTTATATAAGTGCTAAATGTTAAACAGGGCGATCTTACTGATTCTGCTGTCTCTGACAGTAGTGATACCCCAACCGAATGAGCAGGTAAGGGCATCGCAGGTCAAGTAGAGAAAGACAAATTACTGGTAGCAGGGACGATAAGTATAAGTGTCGTGAAAAAGAGCAGCCCAGGGATCATGATCATATTGATTTCCCTGTCTGGATTAAATTGGACACTTCTGGAATCGTAGTGCTATACATACTGGGGAAGAAGGGAGATGAGATACGAACTACACATCTAACTGCCTGGTTTCAAAAGTGGGCAGGTTGATGAAAAAAATGACAGTGTGGAAAAAATTTGCGATTCTTGCAGTTAGTATAATACCCTCTTGTGCATTCGCCGATTATTCTAAAAGTTTTGATGGTTACCATATTTTCAGAGCCAACTGTTTCGTATGCCATGGATAAGATGGCACGGGCAATGGCACGCTGGCCGGCAAGCTGGATACAAAACCAGCTGATTTAACCAATAACGAGAGGCTGAAGAATAAAGTGACCGTGAGTTATTCAAGATAATAGAAGGCACCGCACCCCATGGTCAGGTATCCGGTGATATGCCGCAATGGGGTCTGGTGATTCCACAGGCACAAATAAGATACATACGTTATTTACACAGTTCAAAGCACCCTGTTTCTGGTAATCCACAGATGGGAAAACAGGTTTATGATAATAACTGCTCTATTTGCCACGGACCTGATGGCAAGGGAAAAGGAACGATAACAAAAGTCTTTGATATGGAACCTGCAGATCATACCGATGCCAGCAGCATGGAACTTATGTCGAATGAAAAAATTTACTCGATAATTTCTCATGGTTCAAGTGGAGCAGCACTTATGCCCGGCTGGAAGGACATTCTGTCGAATAAAGAGATCGAAGATGTAATCAGCTACATCCGCTTACTTTCGGCAAAATCGTTACTACGCTTACGGAAAGACATGAATGAGACTTAATTTCAGCAGCCTAAACATCCAGGAAGTTAAAAGGTGAAAAGCACATCTAACAACTGGCTGGTACATGACCACGATAAATACGATGCCGCACTCAACAAATGCGAAATAGCGGCTGATGTGGGAGAATGGAAAAAAGCAAAACACCTGTTTCAGAACTTCGTATCTGAACTTAAGCTTCACATGCAAATGGAAGACGAAGTACTCTATCCTTTATTTATTGAGGAGAACAGTGATTCGGTCGGCGCCATTATTCATCTGAGCGAAGAACATGACTATATCGTGCGCCTGGTTCATGACCTTTCATCTATTATTAAGAAAAATGATTTTGATCACTTTCTAGATTCGCTGGTGCCCTTGAAAAAGGCTATTAAACAACACAATGATCACGAGGAAATAATTTTTCTAAACATGGCAAACCAGTCAATACTCATGCGACGTGAAGAAATTATTGAACGCCTGAACGCTGTGCAAATGAAACAGGGTAGACGGATATGGAGCCTGTGATCCTGGTGCCAGATATATATTTTCGAACTTAATGAATCATCCTCCTAGTGTTAAGCATCACACGGAATATAATTTACTGTGCAATCTATATTCGATGTTTTGCAGGATGAAAAATTAACGACAGCAGTTCTGCCTGACAATTGTTCTTATTATGGTTTGTTTATTCACCCTTCAGAACTATGCAAATGCCGGTTTACTGAAAAAAATGACCCTGTTGCTGAAGCCACTCCGTTTGCCCTGACATTTTTCCCGACTGAAGATAGCCTGGACCCATTTGAAGGTGAGCCTGAATCAGCAGCAGTCTACGATGCCAACAAGCTGCTTGGTTATGTATTTTTTACTGACCATGTCTGCCCGTACCCGGCTACTCCGGTAAGTCTATGCATACTCTGGTAGGGTTTGATTTGAAGGGGAAAATTGTCGGTTTAGAGATTGTGAGTCATGAAGAGCCCGTTTTGCTGGCCGGTGTTTCCGAACAGGACCTGAAGGA
Source organism: Arenicellales bacterium (assembly GCA_048550195.1). Taxonomy (GTDB): domain Bacteria; phylum Pseudomonadota; class Gammaproteobacteria; order BMS3Bbin11; family BMS3Bbin11; genus BMS3Bbin11. The sequence continues at coordinate 24,818 of JBLYYR010000051.1, read as the reverse complement.
TTTCAAAAACCAGTACCTGGGACTGTATGCAGATTACTGTGTTCAGTTGGGAGGTGGTGATCGAGAGGGTTACATCACCCTGGATAGCATATACGGCGCAACAATCACTACCATGGTACTCAATGGCACTACCATGGCGTCATTGCGAGAGGTTGCCATTTCTCGAGGTCTTATCAGGACAGAAGTGTCTGCAGAAATTTTCGAAATGGAAGGGTAAATGTTTCAAAAAAATAATGAAGATATATATTGAGGATTACCAGTTAGAATCTGAAAAAATTAAACAAACCTTTGAATTTGCCGCAACCTGTATAAATCATGGTGAGTACAACAATATGAAAGAGCAGATGCTTAAAGCCAGCTCAATTTCGAAAAATACTGACTGCCAGAAATTGATAGATAAATTTTTAAATTAAAGATTTCATACTGTCCTGTGCGCAAACTACAGCTAAATAGCTCGAACTTATTACATTGAGGAAATTAATGGCTATTCAATGCAGAACCGTCGTGTTTTCCCGGAAAGTGGTTTAGCCCTGTTCAACCAGGCAAAAAAATCTGTTGGCCTGTCAGTATCAACACCGTACCCTTCTTCTGCAAAATATGAATAGCATAACCAGTATGCATCGATTCGGTTAACTAATCAGGGAGGAAGTAGCTTTCTACTGGCATCTTTAAAGGGTAGAATCTCTACTCTTGTGCTTATTAAACAGATGATTAGCCAATAATCACTGCCTGTTCTGAGTATTTTAGAAATTTATGAAAAATTGATATAAATCAATGACCCTGAAATCAATAGAGAATATTGTTACGCCTGTATCGGGTTATAACAATGATTCTAGCAATGTTTGTGATAAAAACTTTTGGTAAACCAAGTAGGAGTATTATTGATGAGTATAAAACATACAACAAAATACGGAGCAGTCTTATTCGCTGCATGTGTAGGGGTGGCAGCGTCTTCGGGAGTTGCTTTAGCCGCCAAGAAGGAGGCATTCGTACCACTTAATGATGCTGAATTCGAACAGGCGAAAAGCATGTATTTCCAGCGTTGTGCCGGTTGTCATGGCGTATTACGTAAAGGTGCAACAGGTAAAAACCTGGAACCGCAGCCTAATAAAGCCAAGAAAACCAAAGGTACTCTTAAGTTAGGCACAAAACGTCTGGCAAAAATTATTAAGATAGGTACCGAAGGCGGCATGAATAACTTCGATGATATCTTTAATGATAAAGAGATCGACCTGCTGGCTCGTTATATCCAGATGGATCCACCGGTTCCCCCTGAAATGTCTCTGGCTCTCATGAAAGAACGTCACAAGGTTTTTGTGGAGCCTGCAGCCTATCCAACCAAGCCAATGCATGACCGTAACTGGCAAAACTTCTTCATCGCCATCGAACGTGATAAAGGTACAATCGCGGTTATTGACGGTGACAAAAAAGAAGTGTTTGCGCGTATTCCTACCGGTTATGCGGTACATGTACTGAAGACAGTCGAGCATCATGATACCTTGAAAGCCAAGGATCCTGGCCGTTTCTGGTACATCATGGGTCGTGATGGCATGATGACCAAGATCGACCTCTGGGCTAATCCAGACAACATGAAAGTGGCCCAGGTGCAGGTTGCTTATGATGCACGTGACGTTGCCGTATCCGGTGATGGCAAGTATGTTATCGGTGGCGGTTACTGGCCTCCTCATTTCGTTATCGCTGATGCTGAAACCATGGAACCGCTGAAAGTAGTTTCTACTCGTGGTATTAACGTTGATGGTGAGTATGTTAACGAGTCACGTGTTGCTGCGATCTATGACACGCCGATGGCTCCTACATGGTTAGTGGCTGCGAAGGAATTAGGTCAGATGTGGCAGGTTGATTACTCTGACCTGGAAAACCTCAAGACTACCAAGATCAACACTGCCAAGTTCCTGCATGACGGTTTCTACGATCCTACCGGTCAATATTTCCAGATCGCAGCTAACGCATCTAACAAGATGGTAGTTATTGATACAGTGAGTCAAAAACTGGAAGCAATGATCGACGTAGACAAGAAACCTCACCCAGGTCCTGGTGCAAACTGGATCGATCCTGAGTGTGGTCCTGTAGGCGGTACTACGCACTTAGGTGTTGGTAAGGTAACCGCATGGGGCAACGATCCTAAAGGCCATAAAGACCAGGCCTGGAAAATCTGCTACGAAGTCGATACCGACGGTGCTGGCGTATTCCTGCGTACCCATCCTAAGAGTGATTACGTTTGGGCTGACCAGACTAAACACCCTGAGCCTGCTATCCAGCAGTCTGTTAAGGTCATCGATAAGAAGACCCGCAAGGTTGTTAAGACTATCCGTCTGACCGAGAAGAAAGGCTATGCAGCTGTTCATTTCGAGTTCAACAAAGATGGTACTGAAGTGTGGGCATCAGTCTGGAATCGTGCGGACAGCCTGGAACCTAACGGTGAAATCATCATTTTCGATGCCAAGACACTGGAAGAAAAAGCACGCGTTAAAGGTCTTTACGCTCCAACAGGTAAATTCAACGTGTATAACCGTGTTAACCACGTAACTTGATAAGTATATAAGTTACGATGTAAATGAATCAGGGCGGGCACACAGGAAAGTGCGTCCGCCCTTTTTTTCCACAGTCAGGTATTACTCAAGGGGCTTTTCAACAGGACCCTTGCGCAATCCACTGATAAAACTTCAAGGTGAATAATCATGGCTAATTCATCCCGAAAATTCGGCTTGATGTCACGTAAGGTTCTGCTGGGCACGACGCTTGGCGCCGCATTGTTTTTTATGATTGTCGGTGTTGTTTTCTGGGGCGGTTTCAACACAGCGATGGAAGCAACCAATACGCTTGATTTCTGTATCTCCTGTCACGAAATGGAAGAGAATGTGTTTCAGGAATACAAAAAAACCATTCACTACACCAACCGCAGTGGTGTACGCGCCACCTGTTCAGATTGCCACGTGCCGGACCCCTGGGTACACAAGGTCGTGCGCAAAGTCCAGGCCAGTAACGAGGTGTTTCACAAGGTACTCGGTACCATTGATACACCTGAGAAGTTCGATAAGAAGCGCCTTCAGCTGGCACAGAACGTCTGGCGTGCCATGAAAGAAACAGATTCCCGTGAATGTCGTAACTGCCATGATTTCAGTTCGATGAACCCGGAAAATCAGAAAAAACGTTCGCGCAAACAGCACATTAACGGTATGCAGGTCGGTAATACCTGCATCGATTGCCACAAGGGGATTGCGCACAATAAAGTACACGACCAGCTGACTGATGAAGAACTGACGGCGCTGGAAGTACCGAACCCGGATAACAAGCGCCCGATCCCACCGCAGTGGCAGGCATTCATCGATGCTAAGAGCGCAGGCAATGGTACAGATAAGAAGGCAGACAAGAAAGTTGACCAGACTGCTGCAGCTAAACCCGTTGCGGAAACCGTAACAGAAACAACGGTTGCGAAACCAACCGAAGAGCCAGCAGCGATAAGCGAAGCAGCGGCACCGGTTGCTGCTGCAGTGGCTGCTTCAGGGCAAAATCCGGCGGCGAACATCGACTGGTCGAGCATCGAACCACGCGAAGTCATGCTGTTTTACCCTGGGCAGGCTTCAATGGAATGGGCTCTGAAAGGCAGTGACCACGGAGGCAAACGTGCCTTTGTAACAGGTGATCGTTGCTTCGATTGTCACGAAGACGAGGAAGTGGATATCGGCGACCTGATTGTATCTGGTGAAAAGGCAGAATCTACACCGATAGCTGGCAAGCGCGGAAGCATACCGGTCAACATGCAGGCAGCACACGATGCTGATAACCTGTACATGCGGTTTCAGTGGCAAGAGGGTGAGCAACATGTGCCGGTTTCGTTTGTCGAAGGCGGCAAGATGGATACTGAGAACCAGATCAAGCTAGCCGTTATGCTTGCTACAGACAGTGAAGATGACCCCAAAGTGGAATACGCAGAACGTGCCGGCTGCTGGCAAACCTGCCATCACGATGCTAACTACATGCCACACCAGCCCGATGATTCTGTTCGTACATCAAGCCCCCTGGCTCAACGTCTTGATCTGAGCCATGGCTACACCAAGTACCTGAAAGAAAGCCGTACTGCGATCGAAGTTGAAGGCAAAGAGGGTAAAAAGCGCGGTGGCTGGGACAAGCTGAAAGATGAAGCCGAACTGCAGGCCTTACTGGAGAACGGTAGCTTCATGGATCTGCTGCGTTACAAATCCGGCAGCGGTGAATCGGAGGATGGCTATATCCTTGCTGAGCGTGTAATGACCGGCGGCCAGGGTGTCCAGTTCAGCGGCGAGCTAAAAGACGGAACATGGACAGTTTTGATGACCCGCAAGCTGACATCTGATCAGCCGGGTGATATCAGTATGGCTACCGACCAGTGGTACAACATAGGCTTCGCCATTCATGATGACTTCAGCAGCAGCCGTTTCCATCATGTCTCACTGGGCCTCAAGCTTGGATTCGATGATGAAGATGCGGAAATCAACGCAATAGGTAAATAAAGAGGCTGATTTGTAAACTGGGCCGCGGGGGCATATCTGCCCCGTGGCCTTTTTTGTGAGCGGTGCCTCGGTTATGATTGCCTGAATAGTCATTAAATGAAGAGGACATGTTGATGAAGTGGCAATCTCTGGTACTGGTTTTTATACTGACAGCGTTTCTACCTGGCGCATTCGCTGATGATGCTAAGCCATTGGTGACAATCAAGGACTACAAGTTTGTACCGCAGGAAATCACCATTAAACGTGGCCAGATACTGCGTTGGGAAAACCGTGAAAAACGCCAGTATCATAGCGTCTGGTTCGAAGCACTGGGGGAAGAAGAACCGGATGACTACCTGTTTCCCGATGATGCCTATGAACGTGAATTCAAACAAACGGGGTCATTCCCATACCGCTGCGGCCCACATCCTGAGATGACCGGCACGGTTGTTGTAATAGAATAACCCCACACTGCGGATAGAAGAGAGCATTCATGCCAGCCAAACCTGTTTTACTAAAAATCACTGCACTCGGTTTATTACTCTGCATCATTAATCCCTCATTTTCAGCAACCCCTGCAAACCCGACCGTTATACAGGCAGATACAGTAAAACTGTATAAAGATAATTGTGCAGAATGCCACAATGAACATCGGCTGGGCGGCATGGGGCCAGCATTGCTGCCGGAAAACCTTAAGCGCCTTCGTAAGAAGGCCGCTATCGATGTAATCAGTAATGGCCGGCTAGCGACGCAAATGCCTGCTTTCAAAGAAAAGTTGAGTGACGAAGAAATTCAGTCGCTGGTTGACTATGTTTATACCCCACTAAAGCAAACGCCCGTCTGGGGCATGGAGCAAATCAGGGCCAGCCATATCATTCATAACAGGGAAAGTGATTTATCCGATAAGCCTGTTTTTAAAGTGGACGACCTGCTCAACCTGTTCCTGGTTGTGGAACTGGGTGATCACCATGTCACCCTGCTTGATGGCGACAAGTTTGAACCGATACACCGTTTTAAATCACGTTTTGCATTACACGGCGGCCCCAAGTATTCACCAGATGGCCGCTTCGTTTATTTTGCCTCACGTGACGGCTGGATCAGCAAGTATGATATCTATAATCTGAAACTGGTCGCCGAAGTTCGCGCCGGCATCAATACCCGCAACCAGGCGGTATCGGCTGATGGTCGGTACGTTATGATCGCCAACTACCTGCCGCACACACTGGTATTGCTCGATGCAAAAGACCTGAGCCCTATCAAGCTTTACGAAGTCAAAGATGCTGACGGCAAATCATCCCGCGTCAGTGCGGTTTACACTGCTCCGCCACGTAACAGTTTTATCGCCGCGCTCAAAGATATTCCCGAGCTGTGGGAAATCTCATACGAAGATGAACCGCCTATGGGCTTTGGTATGTGGATGCATGATTATCGCGCGGACTCTGGTGAAAACACAAAACTTGAGCCATTCCCGGTAAGGCGTATCAGTGTTGACGATTATCTGGATGATTTCTTCTTCGATCAGGAATATGTATCGCTGATAGGCGCATCTCGCGAAGGCAAAGGGCAGGTGGTTGATATGGATGTAGGCAGAGTCATTGTCCCCGACCTGGAGCTACCGGGCATGCCACACCTTGGCTCAGGAATCACCTTTGAGTACAAAGGCAAACAGGTGCTGGCGACCCCCAATCTTAAAAAAGGTGATGTCAGTGTGATAGATATGGAAAGCTGGAAAACGATTAAGCAAATAAAAACGCTGGGCCCCGGCTTTTTCATGCGTAGCCACAAAAATACACCCTTTGCGTGGGTGGATGTATTTTTCGGTCCCAACAAGGATGTAATGCATGTGATCGACAAACGTACTCTTGAAATCGTCAGGACCCTGCGTCCTGCACCGGGGAAAACGGCCGCCCATGTTGAATTTACCCGTGATGGAAAATACGCACTACTCAGTATCTGGGATCCGGATGGTGCTGTGATCGTGTACGATGCGGCAACGCTGGAAGAAATAAAACGCCTGCCTATGAACAAGCCGTCAGGGAAGTATAATGTTTACAACAAGACGCGATATTTAGAAGGGACTAGTCATTGAATACTGGACGAAGGATTTTATTTTTCAGGCATCAATGACTTGCGTAAATCATTCACGATACGGTGCGTATTGTGACAACGTGCACACACGGTGACTGCGATTTCACCCATTAGTTTCTGGCTGTCTTTCACACGTCCTTCACTGATGCTTGTCTGGAGTGTCTCAAAACGTTGCCGGGTAGCCATCCCCAGTATGCGCTCGTGTGGGTACTTGTCTTCTTTATGGCAACTGCTGCAGCTGTCACCGAGATTTTGCAGTTGGCTGGCCAGGTCCTGGGTGGCCTGCAGCGCAACTGGCTGGTGGCCATCATCCAGAGCGATCAGGATTCGGTTTACTGATTTGGACAGCGCTTCCATGTTGTCTACATAATTCTGTTTTTTTCCATCAAGGTTATTCACCTTGATTTCATCATAATCCGGTGAACGGTAGAGCGCGGTTACCAGTGGTTGGTAACTGTCATGACAATCGTCACAGGTACGTTGAATCATATCCAGGGTTTTTTCCAGGCGATTAGTATCTCCTTTCTCTGAAAACGTCTCGAGATCGGACAAAAGTCTGGGTTTTATTTTTTTTTCCCACTCAGGCACCATGTCGGTGATCTTGTTGTAATCTTTTTCAAGACGCTTTATCCATTTTTCCATCGCATCGTGATCATTCACTTTGGCATATTCGCCAATGGCCTGCATTTCACGACGGAGTCGAAACATAGTGTGTAACCATACCTGGCGTTTATTGGCTGGCTTATACCATTCTTCCAGTGAGGCCGGAGGAGAGTTGAGACTGACCCGGGAATCTGCAGCGATGAGTTTCATCGGAATGCCGATGATTAACGCTAGCAGTAGAAGAGTAGGGATACGTTTCAAGTTTCTGGTAAAAAAACCTTTACGAATTTAGTTTTGGCTCGAGTCTGTTGACTTCCAGCCCTGGCATGACAACAATTAACTTACTTCACGCCTTTATCAATTAGAAAACTGCTGTACTGCTTGTCAGTGCCATTGATGTGGTTGATCAACCAGTTCTGGAGATATTCAACTGCATTACTCATTGCTGTGTCAGGATCCTTGTCATACTCAGCCAGCACCTCACCAACCTTTTCAATCATCGCTGCATGCTGGGCTTTATGCGGCTCATAATCAGGATAACCATTTTTCTCCATCAAGCCTTCTTCAAAACTGAAATGGTCTTTCGTATAAGCGACCAGCTCGTCCAGTGTCTCACGCTCAAATTCTTCACCTGTTGAGTAATCTACAGCCGTCTGCAGTTGATTAATCAAACCCAGAAGCTTTTTATGCTGCTGATCAATGGAATCGATTCCAACGCTGTATTCGTCTTTCCAGGTAAAGAAACGCTTCGCTGTCAGCTTCCTGTGAATAAACGGTATCCCTAGTAATGCAGCGACCAGCAGCCAGGTCAACGGACTGCCTGGTCCCGCCATGATCCCCAATACTAGTCCTATGACTAGCATCAAAATAAGCAGTGCAACGCCGAACATGCATAGCTGTTTAGAACTGCAAATTTTGTTAGTCATGTGTGTTTTCCTTTTTTTAACAATTTATTGAAGGCAGTGCTGTCATGGTGTCAGGAAATATAAAATATCAATTAATACTTTACATTATAAACAATGACAATTGCGAACTGAAATGATCTACATCAAATTTACAGCAAAACCTGCTGTTCACGAGATTTGAAAGAAATGCCATGATAAATTACTGTAAGCTGCTGTTTTTTTTATAATTCCACACTATTCTCGAGGGCAAAGTTGCTATAGTTTGACCTAAGTCAATGTCATATAGACCCAATAAAGACATCATCATCACAAATTAAACTTTTTTGACTGTGATAAACACACAAATAAGCAATTATTACCACTAGAGGCGGTTATTGATGAGAAAGACAGGCTTTGTATCACTGGTTGGAGCAGGGCCTGGTGATGTAGAACTCATGACAGTCAAAGCAGTCCGCTTGCTTCAGCAAGCAGATGTCGTCGTTTATGATAGACTTGTCTCGGCTGATATTCTCGGCCTTATTCCCTCCGGTGTCAGCCGTATTTCCGTAGGAAAGGAAGTAGGCAGGCACTGTGTGCCGCAGGAAAAAATAAACGAAACCATCGTCTGTCTGACGAAGCGGGGGCGTCATGTCGTGCGTCTCAAAGGCGGGGACCCTTACATGTTCGGGCGTGGTGGTGAAGAAGCTCTGACACTAATAAAACACCAGATAGCTTTTGAAATAGTGCCTGGCATTTCAGCGGCATCAGGCTGTAGCGCTTACAGTGGTATCCCGTTAACGCATCGTGGCATGAGCCGCAGAGTACAGTTTATTACTGGACATTTTAATGATGACAAACCGCTTGATCTCAACTGGCAATCTATCGCTGACCCTGATTCAACACTGGTAATTTATATGGGGTTAGCCAATATTGATTTGATTGCATGTAAACTCATTGAGGCTGGCCTTGATGAGAATATTCCTGCCGCAGCAATTGAAAATGGCACCAGTGATCAACAGCGGCGCGTACTGACAACATTAGCTAATCTTGCACAAGATACGTATACAGAAAAACTGCAGGCACCGGTGATTTTTGTTATAGGCAAGGTGGTTAGTCTGGCGAATCAACTGCACTGGTTTGCTGCTGAAGACGAGGTTGGGCAAGGTTTTACTGAAAAAGAAAAAATTTCTTATGGTTAGGATACGGGGACAGTGGCGAACAGTTTTTATTAGCATTTTTTTATACGCCGGATTGATGTTATTGTCTCACTCTGTTTATGCAACACAAGCCTTATCAGCAATGCTGTCTGAGCAGCGACGTGCCGAGTTACGTGATCTCCTGCTGCAGGATTGCGGCTCCTGTCATGGCATGACTTTGAAAGGAGGACTGGGGCCTGCTTTGACGCCAGAAGCATTGAAAGACAAACCTCGTGAATTCATCGAGCTTACTATTCGTGAGGGGCGCAGTGGAACACCAATGCCACCGTGGAAAGGTATTCTAAGCCAGGATGAAATACGCTGGCTGGTCGATACCTTGTATACTGGAATCAAACAATGAAGATACCTGTCAACACACTCTTTGCTATATTCCTGCTGGTCTTTCTGAGCGGTTGCCATACATTGCGTGGCACCGGTGACATGGGTGTTGTTATTGAACGTGCTACAGGCAGTGTTCAAATCATAGAAACCACGCAACAGACGAAACTAAATCAGGTGGATGGTCTGGGCGACCTGTCGCATGCATCGATAGTATTTTCGCGAGATGAACGTTTTGCTTATGTGTTCGGCCGTGACGGTGGATTGACGAAAATTGATCTTCTGACGGCAAAGATTGATAAAAGAATTATCCAGTCGGGCAATAGTATTGGAGGTGCGATTTCACAGGATGGAAAACTGGTCGCTGTTTCCAACTACACGCCTGGTGGTGTCAAGGTCTTTGATGCAGAGACTTTGCAGCTGGTCGCGGATATTCCTGCATTATACGGTGAGGACAAGCAGCAATCCAAGGTGGTGGGGCTGGTCGACGCACCGGGCCAGAAATTTGTCTTTTCACTGTATGATGCGGGTGAAATATGGATCGCTGACTTCAGTCAGGGCGATGCACCCGATGTTACCCGATTCAAGGGTATTGGCAAGCAGCCCTATGATGGCCTGATTACTCCAGATGGCCGTTACTATATTGCAGGGTTATTTGGTGAAGATGGCCTCGCACTGCTGGATTTATGGCATCTGGAAAAGGGTGTTAAAAGTATATTGAATGATTACGGGCGTGGGTCAAAGAAAATGCCTGTTTATAAAATGCCTCACCTGGAAGGCTGGGCGATGACGGAAGACTACGCTTTTTTGCCGGCGGTCGGGCGAAACGAAGTGTTGGTGGTAGATCGTCGCAGCTGGAAGCAACTCGCTTCAATACCGGTACACGGACAGCCAGTGTTTGTTATGGCTCGTCCTGATGGCAGACAGGTTTGGGTTAATTTTGCCTTTCCACGCAATGATACGGTTCAGGTATTAGATACAGAGACATTACAGGTCGCAGAGACACTCAAGCCGGGTAAGGCTGTCCTGCATATGGAGTTTACACCACGCGGTGAACATGTCTGGATTTCTGCGCGAGATGCTGGAAAGGTAACGGTTTACGACACAGAGAGTTTTAAGGCAATCACGACCATGCCGATGAATAAGCCCAGTGGTATATTTTTTACCAGCCGTGCTCATCGAACTGGCCTGTAATGGTGGGTTAATTTTATGTCGCAAATTAGTACAGATATGAACGACCTGAAAGCAGATACACCAGGAGAGCTGGATAAGCATTTACTTAATGATTTCCAGTACGGGTTTCCGTTAGAAACACGGCCTTTTAAAAAGATAGCAGACAGGCTCGGAACTACTGAGGATGTTGTGATGGGGCGTTTGCAGGAGCTGCAGGATAAAGGGGTGGTTTCCCGTGTCGGAGCAGTGTTTCGAGCCAACAGTATAGGGGCCAGCACGTTGGCGGCCATGTCAGTTCCGGAGGACAGGCTGGAAGAAGTCGCAGCGATGATAAGCAGCTATAGCGAAGTTAACCACAACTACCAGCGTGAGCATCATTTCAATCTGTGGTTTGTGGTAACAACCTGTGATGAGCAGGCATTAAATGTTGTGCTCGATGAAATTGAACATCGCAGCAGTCTACCTGTTATGTACTTACCCATGCAGGAAGATTTTCACATAGATCTCGGGTTTGATTTGAAATGGACATGAAGGTCCGGCATCGTCATCCTCCTTTGCCCGAGCAGGCTATTCTGGATGAGCGTGATCAGGATCTGATTACATTGATCCAGACCGGCCTGCCGATCAGCAAAACACCTTATGCGGATCTCGGCAAAAGCCTGGGTATGGATGAAGAAGAAGTCATTAAACGCCTCAAAGGTCTCATTGAAGACAACGTCATCAAGCGTTTTGGTGTGGTGGTGCGTCATCATGAACTCGGTTACCGTGCTAATGCCATGGTCGTGTGGGATGTTCCGGATGACATTATCAGTGAACTGGGTTCCTGTATGGGGCAATTCGATTTTGTGACTCTCTGTTACCGCCGTCCACGCCGCTTGCCAGAATGGCCTTATAGCCTGTTTACCATGATTCATGGGCAGGATCGTGATGATGTACTGGAGAACGTTCAAATACTGGTTGAACGCTGTGGTTTGAATGAAATTGGCCATAAAGTCCTGTTTAGCACACGACGCTTTAAGCAACGTGGTGCTATCTATCGTAAAACAGGAATGGCAGATTAAATAATGGACGAGCTGGATCGAAAAATCATTAATGCACTGCAATCGGGATTTCCGTTATCAAATGAACCCTATGCAGACGTCGCAGACCAAATGGGAATTACAGAGACTGAGCTAATTACCCGCTTGCAGGCCCTGCTTGATAATAAAATATTATCACGTTTTGGTCCTATGTATGATGCGCAGAAAATGGGCGGTTCTTTCAGCCTTGTTGCGATACAGGTTCCTGAAGAAGACTTTGATACAGTAACGGAAGTGGTGAACAGTTACTCAGAGGTGGCGCATAATTATCAGCGCGATCATAAATTTAATATGTGGTACGTTATTGCAACGGAAACACCCGGCCAGATTGATGAGGTGAACCGTGATGTAGAGCAACGTACCGGGCTTAAAGTTTATAATTTTCCAAAACTGGCTGAGTATTTTGTTGGCTTGCAATTGCCAGTTTAACCAATGAGTCCGAAATGAGTTCTGTTATGGCAACCTCACCAGTAAAGCAAGCACCCGAATCAGGACGCGATATTCAGCTGGACGATACTGACCGCAGGATTATCCAGATTACGCAAACAGGCTTGCCACTGGTATCTCGACCCTATGATGAGATTGCCAAAAACATTGGTATTAGCGCAGATGAAGTTATAATGCGCATGCACAATATGCAGCAATCCGGCATTATTCGTCGTATTGCCGCTGTACCAAATCATTATGCACTGGGTTATAAAGCCAATGGTATGACGGTCTGGGATGTGCCTGATGATCGAATTGATGAACTTGGCAAACGAGTGGGGGCGCTTGAGTTTGTCAGTCATTGTTACCATCGGCCGCGCTATTTACCAGGCTGGCCATATAACCTGTTTGCTATGGTGCATGCGCATACTCGTGAAGAAGCATTAACATTAGTATCCAGGATTGCCGACTTGCTAGAAGAGGACGAGAGGGGGCATGATGTGCTCTTTAGTACGCGTATCCTGAAGAAAACCGGCATGCGCCTGATATCATAAAGTTTGTTGAGAGGTCAAAGATGTTCCGTATCAGCCAATATATGCGTGAATTAAGCAAACCGACACCGATTGGTGAAAAACACAATCCACCCGGCCCCGTCGTTATCTGGAACCTGATCAGACGCTGCAACCTGACCTGTAAGCATTGCTATTCCATTTCAGCAGACAAAGATTTTCCGGGCGAGCTCTCCACCGAAGAAGTATTTGCCACTATGGATGACCTGAAGGCCTTTAAGGTCCCGGTGCTGATTTTATCTGGTGGTGAGCCGTTATTGCGTCCAGATATATTTGATATCTCCCGACGTGCAAAGGAAATGGGTTTTTACGTTGGCCTGTCGACCAATGGCACCCTTGTCGATGAATCAAATATCGAAGCCATAGCTGATATCGGCTACGACTATGTCGGCATCAGCATAGATGGCATTCGCGAAACCCATGACAGGTTCCGCCGTAAGCAGGGGGCCTTTGATGAATCCATGCATGGCATACGTCTTTGTCATGAAGCAGGCATCAAGGTTGGTATGCGTTTTACCCTTACCATAGATAACGCCCATGAGCTGCCGGAATTATTAGACCTGATGGAGCAGCAGCAGATTGATAAGTTTTATCTTTCTCATCTGAACTATGCCGGGCGTGGCAACAAGAACCGTAAGGATGATGTGGTCCATCAAACTACCCGCAAAGCCATGGATCTACTGTTTGATACCTGCTGGCAACATACTGAAGAAGGACGTGAACGCGAGTTTGTAACCGGAAATAATGATGCCGATGGGGTTTATCTCTTATACTGGATAGAAAAACATTTTCCCGACAGGCTCGAACATATGCGAGCTAAATTATCTCAATGGGGCGGCAACTCATCCGGTGTAAACATTTCCAATATTGATAACCTGGGCATTGTTCATCCGGACACCTTCTGGTGGGATTATCCTTTAGGCAATGTTAAGGAACGTCCTTTTTCGGAAATCTGGCAGGACCGAAGTGATCCCTTGATGGATGGACTGAAATCTCACCCTCGACCATTGCAAGGCCGCTGTGGTAAGTGCACATACCTGGATGTATGTGGCGGCAATACTCGCGTACGTGCCTACCAGTTGACCGGTAACTTTTGGGCAGAAGATCCCGCCTGTTATCTAAGCGATGAAGAAATTGGCGTAGAACAGTCAGAAGAGCGCCTGCTGGTTACCCCCTGGTCTCGTAACAAAGAAAGTGCATGATTAAGGAATGAAAGATATGCAGTTTTCAGTCTTTAATCTTTCCCCTCAATATGTAGGTGCAGCCTCGCTACGAAGTCTTTAAACTGCCAGGCATTTTCAGTGCTATAATCCGCCGTCCCTGTATTTTATACATTAAAGAGCTCTATGATGAATGACGACATTAAAGAAAGCCTGAAAGATAATTCCACCTGGATGCGCGTCCTGTATATGGCAATTTTTGTCATCATTTTTAATATTGTTGAATTATTGATTGCCGCACTGGTCATTTTCCAGGTATTGGTGCTGCTGTTCACAGGCGAGAAAAATCAGCGGCTGCTTGGTTTTGGTTCTATGTTAAGCCTGTATGCATACAGAATACTGCGCTACCTGACATTCAATAGTGAAGAAAAGCCTTTCCCGTTTGCCGACTGGGACAACGAGGGTACTGAGCTGGATGCAGGTAAACTATAAACCCCTGAAGATTTAGGCACTACTACGCACTGTAGTTAAATCACTAGAAAATTACCGGTATCTCCTACAGCGATGGAAGAAAAATACTACCCTCAGAGTATTGAGACTGCGCTACAGGCGCAGTGGGAAAAGGACAAAGTTTACAAGGTAACAGAAGGCCCTGACAGGGAGTCCTTCTACAGCCTGTGCATGTTCCCCTACCCCAGTGGCCGATTGCACATGGGGCATGTACGAAATTACACCATAGGGGATGTGATTACCCGCTACCAGCGTATGCTGGGGAAGAATGTATTGCAGCCGATGGGCTGGGATGCCTTTGGCCTGCCGGCTGAAAATGCAGCAATTAAACATGGCGTGCCACCGGCCAAATGGACGTATGAGAATATTGATTATATGCGTGATCAGCTGAAGCGCCTTGGCTTCGGTTATGACTGGGATCGTGAGCTGGCCACCTGTGATCCGGATTACTATCACTGGGAACAATGGCTGTTCACCCGCCTGTTGCAGAAAGGACTGGTCTACAAGCGTACGGCGCCGGTTAACTGGTGCCCGCATGACAAGACCGTACTGGCCAATGAGCAGGTCATCGACGGTTGCTGCTGGCGTTGCGATACCCCGGTGGAGCGTCAGGAGATCCCGCAATGGTTTATGAAGATCACCGCCTATGCGGATGAATTGCTAGCGGACCTGGATCAGCTAGAGGGCTGGCCGGATGCGGTGAAGATTATGCAGCGAAACTGGATCGGCCGCTCGGAGGGTGTAGAGCTGAGTTTTGCAGCAGAAGGTGAGGTGGATGATCTTGTTGTCTATACCACAAGACCGGACACCCTGATGGGTGTTACCTATGTGGCCGTTGCTGGCGAGCATCCATTGGCCCTGAAAGCCGCTGAAAACAATCCCGATCTGCAGGCATTTATCGAAGAATGCCGCAACACAGAGACGGCCGAAGCAGCCATGGAAACCATGGAAAAGAAGGGCATGGATACCGGCTTTACTGTCAGCCACCCGGTTTCGGGTGAAGACGTTCCGGTCTGGGTCGCAAACTTTGTTTTGATGGGCTACGGCACCGGAGCCGTGATGGCCGTGCCGGCGCATGATCAGCGAGATTTTGAATTCGCCGGTAAATACGACATCCCGGTCAGGCTAGTCGTTTACCCGGTAGACGGGGAGCTGGAGCTACCGCTGACAGCGGCATTTACCGACTACGGTGTGTTGAAAAATTCCGGACAGTTTAATGGCCTGACCTCGGAGCAGGCCTTTGAGGCCATTGCTGACTGGCTTCAACAACAGTCCAAAGGCGAGCGTCGAGTGAATTACCGGCTACGCGACTGGGGTATTTCCCGTCAGCGTTATTGGGGCTGCCCGGTTCCTGTTGTCTATTGTGATGATTGTGGCACGGTGCCGGTGCCGGATAAGGATCTACCTGTGCTGCTACCGCTTGATGTAGAGTTAGACGGTGCCCGTTCGCCGCTAGTCGACCATCCTGACTTTAGTCATGTGAAGTGTCCATCCTGTGGCGCTGACGCACACAGGGAAACCGATACATTTGATACTTTTTTTGAGTCTTCCTGGTACCTGGCACGTTTTACCTGTGCGGATCAGGATAAGGCGATGCTTGACGAACGGGCAAATTACTGGCTACCCGTCGACCAGTATGTCGGCGGTGTCGAGCATGCCATTCTGCATCTATTGTACGCCCGTTTTTTCACGAAATTGATGCGTGATGAAGGCCTGTTGCAGGTCGATGAGCCGATTAAACGCCTGTTGACCCAGGGTATGGTGTTGATGGATGGCAGCAAGATGTCGAAGTCCAGGGGCAATACGGTCGATCCTGAGTCGCTTATAAATCGCTATGGTGCCGACACGGTGCGTTTGTTCATAATGTTTGCTTCGCCGCCACAGATGTCACTGGAGTGGTCTGATGAAGGTGTTGAAGGGGCATCGCGCTTTCTTCGACGACTGTGGCGCCTGGTGACAGAACATGTGGCCGGTGGTGCAGTGACAGGCAGTATTAATGACCTGTCAGATGCGGCAAACAATCTCAATCGTCAGATTCACCTGACTATCAAAAAAGTGACTGATGATATAGAGCGCAGACTGCAGATGAATACGGCAATAGCAGCGGTTATGGAGCTTATGAATGCAGTCAGCAAATTTACGCCGGAACATGACAATGACAGAGCGGTGGTGCAGCAGGCGCTGGAAACGGCCTGCCTGCTGTTGACGCCGGTAGTGCCGCACATTACCACCGTGCTGTGGCGGGAACTTGGCCAGGCAGGTGATATTATTGATGCAGCCTGGCCGCTTGCTGACGAAGCGGCTATGGTGCAGGATGAGATCCAGTATATCGTTCAGGTCAATGGCAAGCTGCGCGATCGCATACAGGTGGCCGCAGATGCAGATCAGTCTGCGATTGAACAGCTGGCGCAGGCCAGCGAAAGTGTGCAACGGCATACTGAAGGCAAAACCGTACGCAAGATTATTGTCGTGCCGGGGCGACTGGTAAATATTGTTGTCAGCTGACTAGTTGTGCACATATGAGTGTTTAGCCTGTTCAGTTTTGCCGGTATACTCGACCTGACCGTAGTGATTGAAATTAAATCTTCCTGTAAGGATATTCTGATGAAACGTTTTGCCCTGATTTTTCTGTTAACAGCCAGCCTGCTTTCCGGTTGTGGTTTTCACCTGCGTGGATCTATTGCGCTGCCTGATTCAATCCGCACAGTTTCAATTTCATCGCCTGACGTAAAGCTCAGAGATGTCCTTGTCGACAGGCTGGAATCCAACAAGGTGATCGTTGTCGCTAGCCCGACTTCAGACAGTGCACATATTAAAATTACCAGCGCCGATTTTAGCCGCGAGGTGAGAACGATTGATGATCGGGGCAAGTCCACGGGTTACGTGCTGATTCTCAGGGTCGGCTATCTGGTCATCGACAGCAAGGGCAAAGAGCTGGTAAAACCTTCAGTCTCTGCAGCGCGACGCGATTACAATTTTGATCAGGAGCAACTGCTGTCAGCGACGCGGGAAGAAGAGCTGCTGCGTGATGAAATGCGTGGAGATGCAGCGCAGGGCATACTACGTAAAATGTCCCGCATCAGGTAGTTCATCCGGAAAGGCTGAAGGCTCTTGCGTGTTGCTATACAAAGTCTGACTGATTCAGACATAAAAGAGCTAAAACCGGTTTACCTGCTGTTTGGTAGCGAAATTCTGCTGCTTGAAGAAGCTTCTGATAGATTACGCAAGCAGGCACGACAACAGGGTTACACAGAGCGTGATTGTTTTGTCGTTGAGCAGGGGTTCGACTGGGGTGCCCTGCTGCAGTCGGGCAGCAGTATGTCATTATTTGATGACAAACGATTGATCGAGTTGCGCATGCCAACAGGCAAACCCGGCCAGATTGGCAGCCGTATGCTGGTCGAGCTGGCTGAAAAAATGCCTCCCGACACCCTGTTGATGGTTATTTGCGGCCCTGTTGACAGGGCGGGGCAGAACCAGAAATGGTTCAAGGCACTTGATGCGGTGGGCGTTAGTGCAGAAGCCAAAGAGGTTAAGCTGGCAGACTTTCCCGGCTGGTTGTCACGCCGCCTGCATAGCAAAGGGCTGCTTAGTGATAAGGAATCCATCGAATTATTAACGCATTATTTTGAAGGAAATCTGCTGGCGGCTGCCCAGGAAATCGATTTACTTGCACTGAATGTCTCATCGGAAAATGATTCCACCTCCAACGCAAAACTGCAACTTGACACCCTGCAGTCTTCCGTTTCAGATAATTCTCGGTTTTCTGTCTTCAGTTATCTGGATGCCTGTCTGGCAGGTGACTGGCAACGAACAAGCCGTATTATTGATGCCCTGAGAGCAGAACGAGATCAGTCAGTATTTCTCATCGTAATGCTGAGCCGTGAGGTGAGAAGGCTGACACAAATGGCCTCGGCCCTGGCGGGTGGTGCAAATAAAGGTCAGGTTTTCAAGAAATACAGGGTATGGGGCGCAGATCAGAGCAAGATTGACGGTGCAATCAGACGCCACGGCCAGGATCAATGGCAGCGAATCCTGCAGCAGATAGCAAAGCTTGATAAGATCGCCAAAGGCAGGGCTAGCAGTGAAGGGGTATCGATCTGGTTCGATATCGAAAAGCTTTCTATGAAAATCTGCGGGCTTAAAACGATTTAATGCAATTTAATGCAATGCAATGAATAAACAATCGATTGAACAATACATGGATCAGCTAGGTTCTCAGGCAAGAGCCGCCAGTAGACAGGCTGCTGCAATGGATAGCGCCACCAAGAACAAGGCTCTGCTGGCAGCGGCTGGCGCGATTGAAGATCAGGCGGCGAATCTGGCAGTAGAAAACAGCAGGGATCTAGAATCAGGGCGTGAACATGGACTGGATGCCGCGTTACTGGATCGTCTCGAATTGACCGCTGGGCGTATTGCCGGCATGGCTGAAGGACTGCGACAGGTAGCGGCGCTGGCTGATCCTGTCGGTGAAATTACCAACCTGAGTTACCGGCCCTCCGGTATACAGGTCGGTCACATGCGCGTACCACTGGGTGTGATTGGAATCATTTATGAGTCTCGCCCGAATGTGACCGCAGATGCCGCATCATTGTGCCTGAAATCTGGCAACGCCTGTATTCTCAGAGGCGGCTCGGAAGCTCTGCACTCCAACCTGGCGGTGGCAGCCTGTATCCGGCAGGGGCTGGAGGCGGCAGGTTTGCCTGAAACGCTCGTTCAGGTAATTAACACCACGGATCGCGCCGCCGTCGGCAAGTTGCTGACCATGGATCAATATGTAGATGTCATCATTCCTCGCGGTGGCAAGGGTTTGATAGAGCGGGTAATGAACGAGTCCAGCATACCTGTTATTAAGCATCTGCATGGTGTCTGCCATGTCTACATTGATGACCGGGCAGATATCGACAAAGCCGTAGAGATTGCCTATAACGCTAAAACGCACCGCTACGGTGTGTGTAATGCGATGGAAACATTGTTGGTGGCGGATTCGGTGGCAGACAGCGTTTTACCCCTGCTGGCACAGCGTTACACCGATGCGGACGTGGAGCTTCGTGGCTGCGAAAAAACACGTGCTATTCTCTCTGGTATCAATGCTGCAACAGATGAAGACTGGGATGCGGAATATCTTGCCCCGATACTGGCTATACGTATCGTCGACGGCATTGACCAGGCAATTCAGCACATCGATCAATACGGCTCGCAGCATACCGATGCCATCGTTACAGAAGACTACAGCAAATCACGTAAATTTCTGCGCCAGGTTGATTCCAGTTCAGTTATGGTCAATGCATCGACCCGTTTCGCCGATGGTTTTGAATATGGGCTCGGCGCTGAAATCGGTATCAGTACCGACAAGCTGCATGTACGCGGCCCTGTAGGGCTGGAAGGTCTGACATCACTAAAATATATCGTTCTGGGTGACGGTCATATCCGCCAGTAGGCCACAGGCATGTCGCATTTGATCTGCCTGTACGGCGGGACATTTGATCCGGTACATTATGGACACCTCGAGCCACTGCATGAGCTGCAGCAGAAACTGGTAGCCGATGCCGTTTATATTCTGCCTGCCTCGGTACCGCCGCACCGGCCAGCACCAGTGGCCAGTAGTCAGCAGCGAGTGGAAATGCTGCAGCTGGCACTGCGGGAGTTTCCTGAATTTATTCTGGACGGCCGCGAACTGGAACGTAGCGGGCCTTCATGGACAGTGCTGACACTGCAGTCTTTCCGGCAGCAATATCCTGACGACAACCTGTGCCTGGTAATGGGCAGCGACGCCTTCGCCGGCCTGCCTACATGGTATCATTGGCAGGAAATTCTGCAGCTGGCACATATCATTGTCATTGAGCGGGCAGGTGAACCGGATACGTCGCTGCCTGATTGGGCAACTGAATACATGATTGATGATGTGGCTAAGTTACGTGACAGGAAATGTTCCAGTGTCCTGCCCGTCAGACTGAAGGGCTATGATATTTCAGCGACAGATATCCGTCAGCGGTTAAATAAAGGACTGGATATAGACGGAATGTTGTCAGATGAAGTGGCTGATTACATTCGACGAAACGGGCTTTATCAATTTGAAAAATGAATATTGTGAATATATGAGGAAACAGAATTGTCTATGACACTCGAACAGGTAAGGGATACCGCTATAGCCGGGTTGGAAGAAGCCAAGGCACAGGATATCAAGGTGATGGATGTCAGGGGGCTGACCAATGTTACCGATTTTATGATACTGGCGACCGGTACCTCGTCCAGACATGTCAATGCCATCGCGGACAAACTGATAGATTACATGAAAGTTCATGGCCATCGTCCACTTGGTGTAGAAGGGCAGGAAGAGGCGGAATGGGTGCTGGTTGATCTGAATGATGCCATTGTTCATATCATGCAGGCGGATGCCCGGGTATTTTATGATCTGGATAAGCTGTGGGGGGAGGAGTTGCGCCAAATTGTCGAGAAAAACAGGGAAAGCTGAAAGAGAAAGCTAAAAGTTAATTCTGGGACACCCCTTATGCAAATTCATCTTATCGCCGTCGGTCGCAAGATGCCGCAATGGGTCGATCAGGCCTATGACGAATATGCACGTCGCATGCCGCATCATTGCGCTTTGAATCTCGTTGAAATCAATGCCGGAAAACGCAGCAGGAGCGCCGATGTTGCCCGCGTCAATCGGGAAGAAGGCGAGCGTTTGCTGCAAGCCATACCGAATGGTTCACGGGTCATCGCATTAGAGCGTTCCGGTAGAGAAAAGAGTACCGAGCAACTGTCTGCAAGTATGGAAAAATGGCTGGCTGGCGGTCAGGATGTGGTACTGCTGGTCGGCGGCCCGGAGGGTCTTTCGGACGACTGTCTGCAACGTGCCGATGAGTGCTGGTCGCTGTCAAAACTGACCATGGCCCATCCCCTGGTGCGCGTAGTCCTGGCAGAACAGCTTTACCGTGCCTGGAGTATTATTGCGAACCTTCCCTATCATAGAGGCGAACAGGGTGGCTGACTCTGGCGCGACTGGCATCGATCTGATTCTGGCCTCGGCTTCTCCACGTCGGCGGGAATTACTCAAACAGATAGGCATTAAGTTTGAAGTAATCAGCCATCTGGATGTTGATGAAACTTTGAAAAGTTCAGAAACGCCGGACCAGTATGTCAGTCGTCTGGCCGAGGAAAAAGCGCGAGCCGGTTACGCAATAGTCTATAACGATTCAGAGAACTGTAAAATCCCGGTGCTGGGAGCAGATACCTGTATAGCCCTGGACGGAGAAATTCTAGGCAAGCCTGCTGACAGAGAAGATGGCATCGCCATGCTGCAGCGCTTGTCCGGCCGCTCACACCAGGTACTAACCGCACTTTGCCTTTATGATGGACAGCTTGCGCACGAGACATTGAGCCGGAGTACAGTTTCGTTCAAAGTTATAGAATTGCATGAAATAGAACAATACTGGGACACTGGCGAGCCTGCCGACAAAGCGGGCGCCTATGCTATCCAGGGCGCTGCCGCAAGATTTGTTGTTGATTTGCACGGCAGTTATAGCGGGGTAGTTGGCTTGCCGTTGTATGAGTTGAGTGAATTGCTTGCTGAGGTTTCATCATCGGGTTGATTAATGTGCTGGCGCATGGCTGGGATTCTTTTCCTCTTCGGGCGAGTTCCTTTTTAGTTCTTATGCAAGCTCATTGCTGAGTTTTTCGTCCTTCATGGACGAGTTCATTTCTTTTGTACGGACAAAAGAAACAGAACCAAAGAAAAACCGCCCTGTGTGTTGGCCTCCTGCAACAAGCGATAGGGTACTTTCTGATTTTGACGTTTGTTTTTGACCTTAAAATCCCGTTCAGGCTTGCCGAGAAGCGCAGGATGAGCTGGGGTTTCGGGGTGTGCTTGTCTGAGCGTAGCGAGTTTGCACCCCGCCAGCTCATCTGAGCATCGCAGGGAACCCGAAGGGCAAGCATGCGGGCGCGCTTGTTATTCTTTTGGTGTGTTTCTTTACGCGAGTAAAGAAAAGTCTCTCGCGCATGAGGCGCGAAAAACTTGGCCAGGCGCCAGCACATCAAATAAAAAAATAATACCTACAAATCCAGGATGGATGAAACTCAGCGGTGCGCCAGCACCAACCCCACCCCAATGCTAACAATTTGCGTTTATCCACCACTAGATTTAAAGTCACCGGTGCACTACTCCTATAATAAACATCTTGTTGTTCGACCTTCATCTGTATAGAGAGAATAGACAGAGGAGAGTTGCTAATAATTTGCTAAAAGAGAGAGAAATGAAAGCAATCAATAAGAAGGTGGCATTAGTTGGCCTTGTATCCTGTTTACTGGGAACGACTCAGCTTGCCCTGGCAGAAAAGAAGGACTTGAACAAGGACGAAATCATAGCAACGTTTTCTGGTAAAACTGCGTGGGGAAATCATGCCATTAAGGGCAAAAGAAACATGGTCGATTTTGCCCCTGACGGTACTTACATCAGCAAGCACCTGGATGAAAAAAGCAGCGGTGAAGGAAAATGGAGTGTCGATGGGAGCAACCTCTGTATCGAGAAAGAGGCTGATACCAGGCGTCACGGTGCGCTCAGAAAAAGAAAAACGGCAAGATCAGAAAGTATAAAGGAAAGAAACATGTCTGGACCTATACCAAGTTCGAGGATGGAAACCAGATTTAATGAGATGATGTTGGGGAGAACATTGTTCTCCCTTTCTTATTCTTATTTTATATAATTTTATGCCTCAAGAAATCCTGATCAACGTCACCCCGCAGGAAACGCGCGTAGCCGTGGTAGAAAATGGACTGCTGCAGGAGTTGCAAATTGAACGCAGTACCGCACGTGGTATTGTCAGCAACATCTATGTCGGCAAAGTGGTGCGCATACTACCGGGTATGCAGGCGGCATTTATAGACATTGGACTTGAACGCACCGCATTTCTGCATTCCTCCGACATAGACCTCAATACCATCGACAGAGCGTCGAGCAAGGTTAAGGAAGATGACTGCATCTCACGCAAGTTGCATGATGGCCAGAAACTGGTCGTACAGGTGATTAAGGACCCTATCGGCAGCAAGGGAGCACGACTGACTACCCGGCTTGCTATTCCTGCCAGGAATCTGGTCTTCCTGCCGTTCTCAACCTATATCGGTATTTCACAGCGGATTGAAAGGGACAGTGAACGAAAACGACTGAAAGACATCGTGCAAAATTATGTTGAGGGGGAGGATGGTGGATACATTATTCGCACTATTGCTGAGACTGCAACTGAGGATGAGATACATTCCGATATCAAGATATTGCGCAAAATCTGGCAACAGCTGCAACTGAAGCTTAAAGACAGTGAAGCCGGGAATGTGGTTTACAGGGATTTACCACTGGCAGTTCGCACTGTGCGTGACATGGTCCGTGATAATGTAGAAAGGCTACGCATCGATTCGCGTGAGACCTGGGAGCTAGCCAGTGAGCTGGCGGCTGAATATTTACCAGAGCTGGCTGAAAGGGTGGAGTACTATCCAGGCGAACGGCCAATTTTTGATCTTTATTCCATTGAAGATGAGATACAGAAGGCGTTAAGCCGTATCGTGCCGCTTAAATCCGGTGGCCATATTGTCATAGACCAGACAGAAGCAATGATTACGATCGATGTCAATACTGGTACTTTTGTCGGTCGTCGCAACCAGGAAGAGACGCTCTTCAAAACCAATCTTGAAGCAGCCCAGACCATTGCCAGACAGCTGCGCCTGCGCAATATTGGCGGTATTATCATTATCGACTTTATCGATATGGCTGAAGTTGAGCATCAACGGCAGGTGTTGCGCGCCCTTAAACGTGGCTTGTCGAAAGATCCGGCAAAAAACTATATTACTGAAATGACTTCGCTGGGTTTACTGGAAGTCACGCGTAAGCGAACACGTGAAAGTCTTGAGCACATTCTATGTGAAGTCTGTCCGGTTTGTCATGGTAAGGCGGTAGTGAAAACTGCACAGACCATCTGTTACGACATTTTTCGTGAAATTATGCGTGATTCACGAGAGTATGAAGATGTCAGCTACCGTATTCTTGCCTCGGAAAAGGTGATAGATATGTTGCTGAATGAAGAGCAGGTGAGTCTGGCCAACCTGCAGGCATTCATCAATGCGAAGATAGAATTGCAGGTTGAAACACTTTATATGCCTGATGAGTATGATGTTGTAATGGGTTGACAGGGTATTTTTCTTGTCAATTTTATTTCTTAATTTTTCGCTGCCTGTGTATTCATTTTTAAATTATTCTATACCTTGATTGTAGGAGCGCCGCTCGGCGCGATTCTTTTCCATGCGGTATT